>JANWHX010000225.1 GCA_025450235.1 Chitinophagaceae bacterium
GATAAATCAAAGCTGAAGATCGCTTTTTCAAATATTCTTATCAATGCAATAGAAGCGATGGAAGAGAATAAAGGTGAACTTGCCGTTTCCATGCACGCATCGCCTGATACCTATACAGTATCAATAAAAGATAATGGGATAGGCATCTCCGAAGAAAATCTTCCCAGGCTGTTTGAGCCGTTCTTTACTTCCAAGAAAAATGGAATGGGTCTTGGGTTGGCTGCTTCTTATTCGATCCTTCAATCTCACCGTGCAAGCATACAGGTGGAAAGCAAGGTTAATAAAGGAACAAACTTTATTATCAATTTTACTACGCCGGTTTATTAACCAGGTATTGAACGAAATTCTTTCGGTCGTTCTCCGTAAAGCGGGTGAAAAAGGCACGATTAAAAGCTGGAGGAATAGGTATGCTATAAAGCTAATTCACCGTTTTAATGATGCCATCCTGCCATTTCATGAAGTATAATTTCTTATTCTCAAAATAATCCAAAGTCCTGGTTTGTTTATTGATGACAGGTTGGATATCAAAGTCGGTAAAGACCTTATTTTGCCTGTTGGTGATATTGGAAGAAAGATCTCTGCCGAATTGCAACAATAATTTGGCAAACTTCCAAGTGACTTCATAGCCGCGGAACACCATGTCCGTGGGTCGTGCATACATGATCGAGTTGAAGTGATTGGTAATACTCTGGCTTACTTTGTCTGTTTTAGCATTATAAAAAGGAGTGCTGTAAATAATCTCCAGCCCTTTGTATTCGGGTCTTGCAAAATCCCTGATAGCATCCCACGTTGGCATCCCCATTACAACAGAAGGATATTGTGAATTGATAGATGCTAATTGCGCGGCAAGTCGTTTTCCAAAATTGGCGTCGAGACTTCCGGCAATACAAAGCGTCCGGTGAACTGTATCCAAATGTCGCTTTAGCTGGTTCACGTTAAAACTATCGGAAAGGTCCACATATTTTATTTTTAAGGGTATCGACATAGTGCTCTTGCCATACTCATCAAAATAATTTTTGATCTGGTCTTCAGTAGCCCCCCTTTTTCTAAAAACAACGATAGGCTGAATGGCGTAATATTTTTGAATGTATTTGTAGATCCCTTCGCATTGTGTCCTGAGTGTTGGATTTAATACCACAAAAAAAGGATTATTGGTTGTACCGCCGTCATTTGGAACGGAAACATTTATAACAGGGATGTTTTTTCTCATACCAATTTCAGCAAACGTCCGCACTTCATTATTACCGCAATTAGCAATGATCAGGTCAATATTCTCAAGTTCGGATCTGTTCAATTGTTCATCGAGTGTCTCTTTACCCGACCTCGTATCATAAACAAATACTTCCAGTTCCTTTCCTTCTTTACCCAATGAATCCAGGGCAAGCTGGGCACCTTCATAGAATTCAAGTCCCGCATTAATGAATTTGGGAAACACATTCTTGGCATAACGGTATTCGGTAAACGAATTGAATGCTGAATCAAGGTAGAGGGGAGCAAAGATCGCGATCTTGTATTTGGAAGGCAGGGAATCGTTTTGTGCAAACGTCCTGCCCGGCAATATGCAATATGTAATGAGTAAAGTGCAACATGCGAAATGCTTCAATAATTTACCCGATAAAAAATCGTATTTCATTTTTTCATTTTGGGTTTTGCCTGTTGCCTGTTCGTGTTAAATTATTCCCATTCGATTGTTGCTGGCGGTTTACTGCTGATATCGTATACCACCCGGTTGATACCTCTTACATTATTGATAATCTGGTTGGAAACGTTAGCTAAAAACTCATATGGCAAATGAGCCCAGTCAGCGGTCATCCCATCGACACTTGTAACAGCTCTCAATGCAACAGTGAATTCATAGGTCCGTTCATCACCCATTACACCGACACTTTTTACCGGTAATAAGATTGCCCCGGCCTGCCATACCGTTGCATACAAACCAGATTCTTTCAAAGCTTTCACATACAGGTAATCAGCCTCTTGCAACAATTGTACCTTTTCCTCAGTGATTTCTCCTAAAATACGGATGGCCAACCCCGGTCCGGGAAAAGGATGCCGGTCGATCAGCCCGGAAGGTATGCCCAGCTCCTTTCCCACCTTTCGTACTTCATCTTTAAATAACGAACGCAAAGGTTCCACTAATTCCAGGTGCAAATGTTCGGGCAATCCACCCACATTATGATGCGATTTAATCGTAACGGAAGGCCCATGCACCGATACGCTTTCAATGACATCGGGATAGATGGTCCCTTGCCCCAAAAAACCAACATCTTCTATTTTTTTTGCCTCCTCCTGGAATATATCAATGAATAAACTTCCTATTGCTTTTCGTTTGGCTTCGGGATCGATCTTACCCGCCAGTGCATCATAAAATCGTTTCTTCGCATCTATGCCGGTCACATTCAATCCCAATTTCGCATACGTAATAAGAACATCATTGTATTCGTTTTTGCGAAGCACTGCATTGTCAACAAAAATACCATGTAGCTGGTCGCCCACTGCCTTATGAATTAATGTGGCAGCCACGGTAGAGTCAACGCCACCGCTAAGTGCCATTACTACCTTGCGGTTGCCGATCTTCTTTTTCAATTCCCCGACAGTGTCGGTAATAAAATGGGCCGCCGTCCAATCCTGGCTGCATCCACAGACATTCACTAAAAAATTATGAAGGACCTTTTTGCCTTCGACAGAATGATATACTTCAGGATGGAATTGAACCCCATAGAGAGGAAAGTCGGGCGTACCATTTTTCTTAAAGGCAGCTATCGGAATACTATCAGTCGTTGCCAATAGTTCAAAGCCTTTTGGCAATTCAAGAATGGTATCGGCATGGCTCATCCATACCTGGCTCTCCTTCGACACATTTTCCAGCAACACATCATCTTTTGTTCTTTGTAATACGGCTCTTCCATATTCCCTCTTATTGCTTTTTTCCACCCTGCCTCCAAATTGCTTGGCTGTTAGTTGAGCACCATAACAAACACCCAATACGGGCACCATGGTAATGAACTCCTTAATATTGACATCGGGAGCCTTTTCTTCATTTACTGAAAAGGGAGAACCCGAAAGTATAATACCTTTTAACCCAGGCCCGAATTCAAACTTTTGGTAATAAGGAATGATCTCACAGTAAACATTTGCCTCCCTTACTGCACGGGCAATCAACTGGGTATATTGAGAACCGAAGTCAAGGATCAGAATTTTTTCCGTCATGGTGCTGCGAAGGTAAAAAACTGGCAGCAGTTCACGGGACGGTTTTTAAACTGCCTCTGCTCTTGCAGTTTTTCCGCCCGGCCGGCAATGCCAAATCTGCTGAATAACCGCATTTTGTGTAACCTCTTTCTTTATTTTAGCGTCCCATGACTTAATCAACGAAAACATTTTAATATTTGCAACTAAAACCACACTATATGAACCGCTTTCTGATAATTGCCCTTTGCAGCCTGGTCATTTTTTCTTCCTGTGACTTCATTCACGGTAAACGTGTAAGAGGAAGCGGAAATGTAATTATGCAGAGCCGCAACGTTTCCGATTTTACGGGAGTGAGTATAAGCGGCGCCATGCACCTTTATCTGAAACAGGAGACGTCTTCTTCTGTCAAAATTGAAACAGATGACAACCTTCAGCAGTATATTATGATAACGGTGGAAAATGGTGTGTTGCGTATAAGGCCGCAACAAAATATCAACCTTGTTGAGACCGGTAAGATCAAAGTGTTTGTAAGTGCCCCTGTCTTTAGAAGCATGGAAGCGACCGGGGCTTGTAATATCTTTAGCGAGAACATGCTTTCATCCGGTGAAGCTATCGATATTGATCTTACAGGTGCCAGCGACGCAAGGGTAGAGTTAAAATCGCCAAAGGTATCAGCAGATTTGACGGGCGCCAGTTCACTCTCATTAAAAGGAGAAGCAAAAGAATTTTCGATAGATGGTAGTGGCAGTTCAAATGTCCGGTGTTTTGACCTCCTGACCGAAGAAACCCGTATTGATATGTCCGGAGCCTGTGATGCCGAAGTGTTTGCGAGTGTAAAGCTGGATGTTAAAGCAAGCGGTGCCAGTGATGTGAAATATAAAGGTAATGCTGCAGTGAGCCAGGATGTAAGCGGGGCAGGCAGTGTGAAGAAGGTTCAATGATTTTAGCACAGGAGATAGCCATAACACTGTTCGGCCCAATATAAATTGCCGGGAATAATAATTTATTATTCCATTTTTCAGGTTTCTTGTTTGTAACAGAGTATTGATTTTAATTCTGATCTGTCTTCAAAACTGCCGGGTGTGAGTAATAATTGCGGCAAAAAAATGCGGGCATACTATGATCCTGAGACGTCTATAGCGAAAGCTCATAAAATAAAAATTACAAGTTTGGAATTCCTTCAGTTTCATTGCATTTTCCAAATTAAGTTTCTACTTTTGTTCCTTAGTTGATTACCCAATGAAACGTCGTGTATTTTTACTAACTGCAGCCGCAGCCGCTTCAGTTATTCTGTTTCCGATATTTAATCACAAACGCAAAATTTCGCGGAATTCCGATCCGTTGCTTTTGCCTGACGTATTAACCAGATTCTGCGATGAAAAAACTATTCGCAAAATCGGGGATCAATATTTATTGCATGCTCCATCTGAAGCCGAAATTGTGAGGCTGAAAAAACTGATTCTTACAGATGAATCCGGAGCAATTCTGCAGTTATCAGACAGGGCAGGACTCAGCAAGTGGATTAGTGAGAAGATAAGCCATGACTTTGCAGTAAGAAAAACACTTATTGTAGACGGATGGATTTTATCGGAGACCGAAGCCCGCCAATGTGCCTTTTATTCACTTTTTAATAGATGATTTCCATGCATTTGGATGCCAGACAGGAGGATAACGATTCTTTAATTGAAGGGGATATTTGCATAATTGGAGCCGGTGCGGCGGGCATTAGTATGGCTCTCGAATGGGTCGACACAGCCTATAAAGTAATTCTTCTGGAAGGAGGTGGGTTTGATTATGACGATAAGGTCCAGGAATTATACAGGGGAGTAACAACAGGACAAAATTATTATCCCCTAAAATCAACCTGCTTGCACTATTTTGGGGGTACAACTGGTCATTGGGGCGGCCTGTGCTCCATGTTTGACCCCATTGCTTTTCAGAAAAGAGCGTGGATTGACCAAAGTGGATGGCCCTTTAACGAGCAGGAATTACTTGAATATTATAAAAGGGCACATTCCGTTCTCGCTCTTGGAGAATTTGAATTCGAAGTGGATTACTGGTTAAAGCAAAATCCATCATTATTTTCAATGCCTTTAGATCAAAATGTATTCTGGTCAAAAATCTGGAGATATGGTGTTCCTACTTCGATGAAATTCGGAACTGTATTCAGAGATAGGATTACAAATGCCGGAAACGTTCATCTATATACCTACGCCAATGTAGTGGATATCCGGACAAGTGAAAATGTATCGTCAATCAGTGAAGTTACCGTTAAAAATCACTCTGGTAAAACACAGAAGGTTAAGGCAAAGTATTTTGTTCTTGCATGTAGTGCAATACAAAATGCAAGATTGCTCCTGGCTTCTAACAAACAATCGTCACGGGGTCTCGGTAATCACAATGATTTTGTCGGTAGATATTTCATGGAGAATATAGAAATTAAGGCGGCCGAACTTTGGCTTAAAGAACCGAATCGATTGCAACTATATATGAACAATCCGCCCAATTTTAGGGCAGAATTGGCAATAACACCAGCCAAACAGGCCGAGTATAAAATCCTGAATGGAATGCTCTCTTTTGTTCCCCTGGAAAAGGCCAGGAAAATTCCTCCATTTATAAAAACTTGGACAAGTGATGATCCCCGTGAAGACAGGAAAAGGCAAGGGAAAATTTATGAAGACGCAGACGGAACCAGGATATCCCGCTTTTTTGAGTCAGATGCCCATGAGTCATTTGAAGTAACACTGCGCCTCGAGCAAGCTCCAAATCCATTATCCCGGGTTACTTTAAGCAATGAAAAAGACGAACTGGGGGTACCGCGGGCCCATCTTCATTGGCAATTTACTGATCTTGAAAGAAGGAGTCTCCGGAAAATTTACGAGATGCTTGGTGAGCAGGTTGGCATTAAGGGAATCGGCAGGATTAAATTACAGGATAATCTTCAGGATGAAAATGATAATTCGATGCCATCATCTACCAGCGGAGGATGGCATCATATGGGCACAACCAGGATGAATAACGATCCTAAAAAGGGAGTAGTGAATAGTAATTGCCAGGTGCATGGAATTCATAATTTGTATGTGGCCGGCTCTTCATGTTATCCGAATGGTGGCGCCGTAAACCCGACCTTTACATTAATAGCATTGTCATTAAGGCTTTCCGATCATCTTAAAAGAAAACTAAAAGAAGAAGCCCGGTTTATATAGTCACGCTATAAAAAGGACAATAAGAGAGGAAAAACCTGTGACTTTACAGATTCACATACTTCACCATGATCTTTATATCCCTGTTTCTTCCTTTATCATCTGTACACGAGATTTTCACCGGGCCTTCTTCCGGGACAAAAAACTGCTTCTCCCCGGCATTACAGGCTTTGTAAAACCGGTTGTTGACGTACCAATAAACCTTGCTGACATCATTGGATGTTTTGCAAATGAGTTGCAGCGGATCCGGCGACTTCTTGCTGATCAGGTATTCAGAGCCATTGACAGGGAAGGTGATAAAAGGAGCATTGCCTTTAAAGATCAGCTCGCAATCAGGGTTATGCTCCGGTATTTTGCTATAGCTGATCCGGTTATCTTCATACCAGCTTTGCATATCTGGTCCTGTTAATTTATACCATTTCTTTTTATACCCGTTTTCCGGAACACAGCCTTTGCAATAAGAGATCTTTTCTTCCGGGCTAATCATGATCTCCTGCCAGTTGTTGCAGGATTGGTTGGATGAAATCAGCGGAATAAAATAGTCGCTTGTAATATTGGTGCAGTGGTCTGTTGGAACAAGGCCTGTTTCACTGCAAACCTGTCTTATCTCGCAATCGTTCGGGGGAGTGAACCATTCTTCATCGCTGTCATAATCTATCGTATTAAAGATCTTAAATAATAAGGGAGTGGCTACGTTTGCACCGCTGAGATCTGCCACACCTACACCGGAAAAATTCCCCACCCATACACCTACCGTATAGCTTTTGTTATACCCAATGCTCCAGGCATCTCTTCTACCATAACTGGTACCTGTTTTCCAGGCTATTTTCGGCATGCGTTCAGTAGCACTCCAATTCAAAGGAAAATCCGGGCGATTGATCTTTGATAATATCTCATTGGTCATATATGCAGCGGCCGCGCTGACAATATTCTTCGCCGCATGAGCGGTATCATCCCGGGTAAAGGATGGAGATATATAATTTCCATTATTAGCAAATAAAGAGAACATGCCCGTCAATTCTTCCAGGGTAGTGCCACATCCGCCAAGTATCATGGACAAACCAAGCTTTCGCTGATCTTTTTGTATTTGTTTGAAATTGCATTGAATTAGTTTTTGAATGAGGGTCTCTTGTCCAAGCAGTTTCAAACTTTTTACCGCCGGAATGTTTAATGAATGATCCAGTGAATACTCAACGGTTACGTATCCATTGAATTTCTGATCATAGTTCTCCGGCGCATATCCCTGGTAATTGACGGCCACATCCGACACCACGGCTTTGGGCGTTAACAATCCTTCATCAAAACACAAGGCATACAACAATGGTTTCAGTGTACTTCCGGGCTGCCGGACTGCGTTTGCTCCATTTACCTGCCCGCCATCGGTCGGGTCCATAAAGGCCGATGACCCAACGTAGGTAACAACCTTGTGTGTTTTGTTATCAATGATCACTACAGCAGCATTCTTAATGTTGCGTAGCCGCTGCGTTCTTACATAATCTTCTACGAGCTTTTCTGTTTTCAATTGCGTATTGAGTTCAATATTCGTTTCAATGAGGTCACCGCGGAGGGTCTTTTTTAGTTTGTAGGAGAGATGGGGAATGTAATGTGGCACCGTTCCTCTTGATGCGGCCAATGGTTCCACCAATGCATCTTCAATTTCTTTTTCGGTAAACACCTTATCTGCAGCAAATTTTCTTAACCAGCGATTCCTTTCTTCGACGATCCGGTCATTATTTTTTCCCATCACCAGGGAAGAGGGGCGATTTGGAATAATGCTCAAGGCGGTTATTTCTGCCAACGATAAGTGATCCGGGTTTTTTCTGAAGTATAACTGGGAGGCGGATTTTACTCCTTCGATATTACCACCATAGGGAACCAGGTTAAGATACATTTGCAATATGTCATCTTTATCGTATTTCCATTCCAATTGAAGGGCCCGGAACATTTCAATCAGCTTGCTGCCTATATTTCTTTTTCTTGGTTCCAGGGCTCTTGCCACCTGCATTGTGATGGTACTGGCGCCGGATGTTCTTTTCATCCGGAAGATATTCTTGAAGAATGCTCTCGTAGCGGCAACGGGATTAATCCCGGGGTGAGAATAAAAGTATTTGTCCTCTTTCGCTATGATCGTTTTGCGCAATAATGGTGAAATTTCATCCAGTTCTGTTTTCATCCGCCATTTCTGATCGCTGGTCAGGTACGCATTAATAACTTCCCCATTGTTGTCGGTAACAATGGTAGAATATTCGATTTTATCGTGTAGCGGAAAGATCCAGTTTAATAAGAAGAAAAGCATGAATAGTGCGACGATGACGATCCCGAGTCGTTTGACGAATTTCAGAATGAGTTTTTTGGTAATGCGGAATTTTAGTTTCATGACGCTGAGCTAAGGTATGGTATACTTTGGCAGCATCGTATACCCATGAATCACCCCTTAACAAAGATTTATATTCCAAAATTTGCAAAGCTTCTTTTATACTCATTATCTTTCCTTTCAAATTCCTCGCAGTCTTTATGGACTCAACAGATTTCTCCTCCGATGGAGTACTCGCGGACCGGCCAACGAAAGATATTCCTCCCTAGCTTTTTTGACCACAGTAGTAAGTCTTTTCCCGACCAATGCCGGACAGGCTTTGTGTATGAAAAAGGATCAAGGCCAAATTTTTTGGTTCATTAAATTTCTTTACCTTCTCATTTATAACAGACATCTCAACCAATCTTATATGCGTATCAAATTCTTCCTTGCCCCGGTGTGTATCGGGACATTTTTTTTATTAGCCTGCAACAGACATAGTGCGATATCTCTTGATTTTACCAATGCTAAAGGTGAAGTGCCACAGCTTGGAAATCTTGTCTTCCGGTTTAATCAATCTCTAGTGAACGATTCAATGCTTAATGCCTGGGATTCCACCGACTATATTTCCTTTGAACCCCGCATTCCCGGTAAGTTCCGCTGGGAGGGCCCCGATCAATTAGTTTTCTCGCCATCACAACCCCTGTTACCTGCCACTTCTTATAAGGCCGAGATCAAAAAGGCGGTGTTACGGTTCAGTAAATACAATTCAGTAAATGGAGCAGAAGGGATCAGCTTTCATACGCCTGAACTTACATTGGATAATTCACAGGTAATATGGACGCAACCCGGAGAAAGTCCCTCCTCAGCGTTGCCGCAATTGGATCTGCAATTCAATTACCGTGTCAACCCCGCTGACTTGAAGGAAAAACTAAACATAGAAATAGAAGGCCAGAAAGCCGACTATACTCTAATTACTATGTCCACGGATAATAAGATCTCTGTTCGGATTATCAATTTGAAAATGCAGGATAAGGATTATGAAGCTAAAGTGACAATTGATAAAGGTTTGAAACCTGAAAGCGGTAATAATTCAACGGGTGAACCCATCGTTTCCTCTTTGTCTATTCCCTCGCCTTATGTGCTTACTATCCAGGGATTGCAAGCAGAGCATGACGGCACCGAAGGAACCGTTCACATTACTACCAGCCAGCAATTGACCAGTGAAAACGTGAAATCGTTGATCAAATTCGAGCCGGCCCTCAGCTATACTGTTGAACAAGCCGATGACGGTTTAGTTTTGCGCAGCGACAAGTTCGATCTCGAAAAAAGTTATTCATTAACCATCGCAAAAGGATTGCGGGGTAAGATCGGCGGTGTATTAAAAGAAGACTATTATGGAAGCGTCGCTTTCGGCGAATTGGAAGCCAATATAAGTTTCAGCAGTAATAAGGCGGTGTATTTATCAAAAAAAGGGGGGAAGAATATAGAAGTGAAGATCACAAATGTGCCTAAAGTTAAACTGGTTATTTCTAAGATCTATGAGAGCAATTTGCTGATGTCACAGCGATATGAGTATTATCCGCAGGAAACAAGAGCCAGTTATGCCAGCTATGAGGATTATGATGGCGAATACTGGGGAAACAGGAGCGAGGCAACGTTAGGTGATATTATTTATGAAAAAGAAATCGACACTAAGTCATTACCCAAAAGCGGGATCGGCCGCATACTGAATTTTTCACAGTTCGATGATCGCCTGCAGGATTTTAAAGGTATTTATCATGTAATGATCCGTTCGACCGAAGACTATTGGATAAAAGACAGCCGCTACATTTCTTTATCTGATCTTGGTTTGATTGCTAAAGAGGGACAGGATAAGATCTATGTTTTTACCAACTCAATAAAAACTGCCGGGCCGGTAGATGGGGTGAACGTGTCAGTGTATGCTGCCAACAATCAATTAATAGGAAATGGTTCTACTAATGGCGAAGGCGTGGCAGAAATCTCTTATTCAAAAAAGGATTTTGGTGGATTCAAACCAGCCATGGTCATTGCAAAGACAGCTGATGATTTCAACTATCTTCCTTTTAATAATACGCGGGTAAATACTTCACGCTTTGAAGTAAGCGGTAAACGAAATAATCAAACTGGGCTTGATGCCTTTGTATATGCGGAAAGAGATATTTATCGCCCGGGTGAAAAGATCAATTTTTCTGTGGTGCTTCGTGACAGGCAGTGGAAGGTGCCGGGCAATATCCCTCTAAAAATGAAATTCCTTCTTCCGAATGGTAAAGAATTGAAGTCGTTTAGGAAGAGCTTGAATGAAGAAGGTTCGTTGGAGGGTAATATAGATATTGCTACGTCTGCCATTACCGGTGGATATACCCTGGAAGTGTATACTTCAAATGATGTATTACTGGCGAGCAAAAATTTTTCGGTAGAAGAATTCGTTCCGGACCGGATCCGTATAAATGTAAAGCTTGATAAAACGTTCATGAAACCGGGTGAATCCTCGAATCTGTCGATCAATGCGACTAACTTTTTTGGTCCTCCGGCGGCAAACAGGAATTATGAAACGGAGATCCAGGTGAAGCAAAAATATTTTGCTCCTGAAAAATTCGGTGACTATAATTTTAGTTTCGCCAACCAGAACACCTTCTTTGATAAAGTCGTGAAGCAGGGAAAGACAGATGAACAGGGAAATGCCAGTGAAGTATACGCAGTGCCGGCAACATATGGTAATATGGGTGCTTTGCAGGCGAGTTTTTACACGACGGTATTTGACGAAACTGGAAGACCGGTAAGCCGGGCGGCATCGGTAGATATTTATACACAGGATGTTTTCTTCGGGGTAAATCGTGATT
This sequence comes from Chitinophagaceae bacterium, assembly GCA_025450235.1. Taxonomy (GTDB): domain Bacteria; phylum Bacteroidota; class Bacteroidia; order Chitinophagales; family Chitinophagaceae; genus VBAT01. The sequence continues at coordinate 11,550 of JANWHX010000225.1, forward strand.
GGTTTTATTATTATCCGCTGAATCAGCCTGTAAAGTTTCAAATTGTCGCGGCTAACAAAGAGGGGAACGCCGTCAGTGGGACTGCAAGAGTGGAAGTGATTAAGCATGAGTACCGGACTGTACTCAGCCGTAGCGGCGAATATTTCCGTTATGAATCGCAAAAGGACGATAAAATGATGACGGAAAGCCAGCTATCTGTCAGCAACAGCGGGAATACTGTTTATAATTATACCCCGCGTTCTCCGGGTGAATATGAATTACGAATTTATCGGCCGGGTGCGAGTAATTATGTCAGCCGCAACTTTTATAGCTATGGAGGATGGGGCTGGGGCAACAATTCATTTGAAGTGAATAATGAGGGCAACGTGGCCATAAAACTGGAGAAAAAATCTTACCTGGCAGGTGAAACGGTGAAAGCTTTATTCACCACTCCGTTCAGTGGTAAGATGCTCGTAACGATGGAAACAGACCATGTCATTTCTTACCAATACGTGGAAGTTAGTCAACGTAATGCAAGTCTTGATCTCAAACTGACCGGTGATCATGTGCCTAATGTTTATATTACTGCAACATTGATCAAACCGCATGAGGTATCAGACATTCCATTAACAGTTGCCCATGGTTTTCAAAATATAATAGTGGAAGAAAAAAGCCGGAAGATACCCATGGAGATCATTGCAAAGAAAAATGTTCGTTCTAAAACACACCAGCGTGTAACAGTGAAAGCTATTGCCGGAAGCTTTGTCACCTTATCAGCCGTTGACAACGGGGTTTTACAAATAAGTGATTTTAAAACGCCCGATCCTTACAACTATTTCTATCAGAAAAAAGCATTGCAGGTAAACGCGTATGATCTTTACCCTTTATTATTTGCAGAGGTAAGGAGCAAGATCAGCAGTACAGGGGGTGACGGTGAAAGCGACATGAGCAAAAGAGTGAACCCGATGCCGGCGAAAAGAATAAAGGTAGTGAGCTATTGGAGCGGGATTGCAAAGGCAGATGGCGGCGGCGAAGCCAATTTTGAATTTGATATTCCTCAATTCAGCGGCGAACTAAGATTAATGGCAGTTTCATATAAAGGATCAGGATTTGGGTCTGCTGAAAATACAATGACCGTCGCCGATCCGATCGTTATCAGCACAGCTTTGCCGAGATTCTTAAGTCCGGGTGACACGGTGATTGTGCCGGTGACACTTAGTAACACGACTGATAAAACAACCAGTGTAAAGGCTGATATCACTACCGATGGTGCTGTAAAACTGATAAGCGGCTCAAGTCAAACTGTTTCACTTAACGCAAAGAGCGAAGGCAGGGCTGTATTTAATGTTGTGGCCGGTTCAACCATTGGTATTGGAAGTATAAAAGTCACCGTAAATGGTTTGGGTGAAAAGTTTGAGGACGCCACTGAAATATCTGTTCGTCCCCCGTCAACTTTACAAAAAGTTTCAGGCAGTGGTTCAATTGCGGGAGGAAGCACCCAGAAAATAAATATTGGGTTAAGTGATTTTATTCCGGGCAGTACGGATTACACTTTGGTAGTGAGCCGGTCACCAGTGTTGGAACTGGGTGAACAGTTGCGTTACCTTGTTCAATATCCATATGGATGTACTGAACAAACCGTATCGGCAGCTTTTCCGCAATTGTATTATGGAGACCTGGCCGACCTGATGCAACTGAACAAACAAAATAAGCTCAATGCAAATACAAATGTTCTGGAAGCGATCCGTAAGATAAAGATGCGGCAATTATATACGGGGGCAGTTACATTGTGGGATGGGGAGGGTGAACCAGATTGGTGGACGACGATCTACGCCGCACATTTTTTATTGGAAGCAAGAAAGGCCGGGTTTGATGTAGGTGATGGTTTGATTGAAACCATGCTGAACTATATCAGCAATCATTTAAAGAATAAAGAAACGATCAACTATTATTACAACAGGAACCAGAACAGGAAAATCGCACCTAAAGAAGTTGCGTATAGTTTATACGTATTGGCTATTGCCGGCCGTACCAATATCCCGGCTATGAACTATTATAAAGCCAATACCTCGATCCTTGCCCTGGACAGCCGTTATCTTTTGTCTGCGGCGTACGCCATAGCGGGGGATAAAAAATCATTTATGGCAATGCTTCCTTCTACGTTTGCCGGGGAAGAATCAGTACCGCAAACAGGGGGCAGCTATTATTCTGATGTGCGTGACGAAGCCATTGCATTAAATGCGCTGATCAGCGTTGATCCGGGCAATGCACAGGTGCCGGTAATGGCGAGGCATGTAGGGGATAAATTGAAAACCCGTAATTGGCTAAGTACACAGGAGCGGGCCTTCGCATTTTTGGCATTGGGTAAACTGGCAAAATCGTCTAACAATGCGACGGCAACTGCGGAGATAAAAGTGGATGGTAAAACGATCGCTAAAGTAGATGGAGGCCAGTGGAGAGGAGATAAGAATGCATTGAAAGGAACGACAATAGAAATAACGACGAGGGGGAGCGGTCCAATGTATTATTACTGGAATGCAGAAGGCATAAGTGCGAGCGGTGTTTATAAAGAAGAAGACAATTATCTCAAAGTCAGGAAACGTTTTTATGACCGGTTTGGAAATTCACTCTCGTCAAATACTTTTAAGCAAAACGAACTTATTATCATTGGCATTACGCTGGAACGCTCATTCTCGACTCCAATAGAAAATGTAGTTATTACTGATCTGTTGCCTGCAGGTTTTGAAATTGAAAACCCAAGAACAAAGGAAATACCCGGTATGGACTGGATCAAGGATGCATCCTATGCAACTGCATTGGACGTAAGAGATGACCGCATTCATTTCTTTGTGGATGCATATGCCAACAAACAGACCTATTATTATGCCGTTCGCGCTGTTTCACCCGGTCAGTATAAGATGGGACCCATCAGTGCCGACGCCATGTATAATGGGGAATATCACTCCTATAATGGCGCGGGTGTGATAAGGGTGCTGCAATAATTGGATTTTAATATTAGTTTTATGGTGTCTGCTTCAAAACTGGTTTTTAATACTTAGCCGGTAAGACGGGAAAGTGGTAATCGTCGCATTAAAATTATTGTACTCTTTTCGTCTTACCGGCTTCCTCCAACTGAAAATAAAAAAAGTCCGGTAGTTAAACCGAACTTTTCCGAAAACATTTCAGGTTAAGAAAGTACTCAATACTTATTTACTATTGTTGTTATTAGAGACTACAGTAACTACAGGTATTTTGGAAGCATACGATAAAAGTTTATTCGTGATTCTGTTCCATAATCCCGGAAGACGAAAATCTTTTACCGGATTTACCATTATCAGGTCGGCATTGATTTTTTTGGAGAACTCCAGCGTGCTCTTGGCCAGGTTCTGTCCTTCCAGCAAAAAGCATTGAACAGGAATGGTAGATATGCTTTGAACTACTTCCAGCGCTTTATCAACAATATTCACATTCTTGTCGTCGGCATGTGTTCTCAATGAAACAAAATAAACCGTCGATTTGAAGGCTCTTCCAAGTAAGGCTGCCAATCGAATTTGCCGCATCGGTATTTCGCCGGCTACGGGTAAGACGATCTTTTTAAAATGACAAACCAATCCACTGGCTCTCACGGCGAGAACAGGAACATTTGTTTTCTTTGCCAACCGGCTGATCGAAATAGAAGATGCAATTCTGTGTATAAGGTTGAATTTAGGAAGCCCGGTCACTACAAGGTCCATTTCGTATTGCTGAATATATCTGGCAAGCTGTTCCTGCCGGTTACCTGTTAAAACGTTTATTTCCAGCGTTCCTTCACCGCACAGTTGTTGCCGGTAACTGTCTTTTACCTGTACTAATTTTTCTAAAGAAATTTCGACCTGTTTACTCCTGTTGAAAATCGAGCTTCGTTTACCGGTCACATGTACAAGGTGAATATTGCAATTGAAACTATTGGAAAGCTCAATGGCTTTGGCAATTGCCCACCGGTTTTTCATTGTGAAATCTACCGGAACTAAGATATTATAAAGTCTGTTGGACATGGCATTAGTTTTTGCAGTTATTAGTTAATGGGGTACAGCTATCTTTTAAAATTATTATGTCGTCACAGTTATTATTACGCCAATGCGAGTAAAGGTTCAAAGTTCCTTTCCTTAATACTCTTATGGGCGATCTTTTCCAGCAATTCATCCGAGGTACAGAAAGCAACACCCTTTCCGGCATATGCGATTATGCACCTGTCATCTTTATTGTCGCCAACGGCAATACAATTCTTCATCGCTACGTTATATTTTTCACATACATGTTGCAGCGCATTGGTTTTGCAGAATGAATGTCCGCAAATGCTATCCGGTGACCCGAAAAAATAGGACGGCAGGTTCACTTCCCCGGTTGCCTTGCCTTCAAAAAATTCGAGCTGGTGGGCCACGGAGAAATCAGCGCCTATCTGTTGCTTTACATAATTAGCGATTAAGGTATAGCTATGACTGATAATACCCACGAGGTAGCCTTTTTGCCTGAATGTTTGCACTACTTCTTTTATGTTGTCCGCCATTTCCATATTACTGATTACATGAAGCAATTCATCCATTGTCCGGTTCTTCAGCAAAAGTCCAATCCGTTTTGTAAGAATGATTGGATCTTTTTCACGAAAGCGCAATTCTTCTAATTGAGGCATAAATCCAAAACTTTCCGCACATTCGTTGATAAACCTCTTTTTCAATATCGTTTCATCCATATCAAGCACAATCATTTTGTTATACACAGATAAATTCTCGCGTAACACATTATTCATTTCCCGTTGAATGACTTCCAGAGAATTTGCACTTTCAACTGATAATGCGTTATTTTCCTGTCCCTGTGCTTTTGTAATAATTGCTCGTGACACTTCCCGGCTCATTTTACCCAATGCCTCCCACGGTTTACTTTTATTTTCAATATATCCGATGTTGACCTCTTTTACCCTGGCTTTCATCAGGTACATGTCAATGAGTATGCCGATGTCAACTCCATAGTCATTAAAGAACTCAATTTTCTGGAAGAATGTTTTTTTCCCTGCAATCATTCCGCTGAGCGGCTGTGAAAAATGCGATAATCCAGGGAATAATATCGTTAGGAGCGGTTTGGCAACGAGCTCTGTTACACGTCCGGCATTTCTTGCAAAGGCTCCTTTCACAAAATCGGCTTCACTGTTCACAATTGGAACGGTAAGTTCTTTTATGGAATTTTCCGGGTAAGGATCGATATCAGCGTCAAGGAAAACTATGATCTCATTTGTCGAACCATCAATACCCTCTCTCATGGAAATACCCTTACCTCTCGATGCACTTATTATGACTTTTGCCCCGGCATGTGCTGCTATTGATGCTGTCTTGTCTTCTGAGCTGTCATCGACTACTATAATTTCCGAAACGTCCGGATCTGCCTGGCAAAAGTTTATTACTTGCCCGATTGTTTTTTCTTCATTTAAAGCAGGAATGACGACAGTGAGCATGGTTTGACTTTGTATTTAATAAAATGAGGATGACAAAACCTGCCATATAATTCAAAACAACTAATATGTAATAACCTGTTCGTCCGATTAAGTCAAACATCAGGCCCGAAATGCCAGACCCGGATTATATTTTGATTAGAAAAGAACATCAACCGGACAAATCGATTGGGTATGAACCTTTATTGCCGGGAATTTGAAATCCGGTTTAAATAAAAAAGCCCGATCCTTGCGAACCAGGCTTCTAAAGCTTTTTTATCCTGCTATTACCAGGGGCTGATTATTGATTAATAATCATTGCTGTAACCGCCACTTCCGCCGCGATCACGGTTGTAACCGCCGCCGCCGCCTTTATTGTAACCGCCACCGCCGCCACCTTTGCCTTTGTAGCCGCCACCGCCGCCGCCGCCACCAAAGCTTCTCTTTTTGAAGCCGCCGCCACCACCGCCGCCACTTCCACCTTCAGGTTTAGGGCGACTTTCATTGACGACAATGTTGCGACCATCAACCTCAGAACCATTCAGAGCAGCAATTGCTGCCTGGGCTGAAGTATCATCGGCCATTTCAACAAAGCCAAAGCCTTTGCTGCGTTGAGTGAATTTGTCGGTAACGATCTTAGCAGATGTTACTTCGCCATACGTGGCGAAAAGGTTGGACAGGTCCTGATCTTTCAGGTTCCAACTAAGGTTTCCTACGTAAATGTTCATTTTACTGATAAATTTAAAAAAACTAATAAGTGCCAACAGTAAACAGTAACCATTGAACATTTACCATATGGATAAGTAGTTCTTCAGGACTTGTGAAACTGTACAATACACCAAGACAATACAAAATAACGGATTTTTTTTCGACATATTACCAATTAAAAAATTGATTTTTAAGGCGATTTAATGAACTGTTCGTCTGAATTCTGCCACATTCCCTTGATTTTCACGATATTTCAGGCAAAATAAAAGGCCAGCCCTTTCGAACTGACCTTTCAACTCCTGCAACATTCATCTTAATTCTTGATCAACTTAGCTGATTGAATGTCTCCTTTTCCGTCATCCATTCTGACAAAATACACACCTGCAGGTAAACCCGCAATATCAATGGGTGTGTGGGATGCACCGGGAACAGGGATAATTGTTCTGATGATTTGACCAGCGGAGCCTGTAATCATTATTCTCGAATTACTCATTACCCGTCGATGTTGTGCTGTGACTTCGTTAGTCGCTGGTACGGGATAAAGTTGTAATTGGTTTGAAAAACTATTGTTTCCCGAGATCTTTACGATGCCGCTGTATTTATATTTTCCATCATAGTCCATGCTTTTGATCCGATAAAATAATGTCGTCGATGGCACATCCACATTAGAGAAGGAATATATCGATTTGCCTTTGGCAACCGCTGTTCCTACTGTTGTAAAATTCGTGCCCGATGCACTTCTTTCAACCTGGTATTCCCTGACATTCACTTCGTCGCTCACGTCCCATCGCAAATCAACCCCGTTGGAGTTATTTCTTTGAGCGACTAAACCAATGAAGTCAACCGGTAACGAAAGAGTTTGGGGTCCGATCGACAAATTATCAAACACGGCAAAGGATCCTTCATTGATAAGGTATGTTAGTTCAACTCTGAAAGTTGTACTCGGGCCGCTGGCGATATCCGGATCAATGAGACGTAAACAAACATTTCCTTCAAAGCCATTCAGGAACGGTGTAGGATCGGGAACCGGCGATGTAACTCCATCAATATAAGGCGTCGGCGCCGGTGGCCAGGCAGCAAAGAACTGTACACCTGATGTAGCTACAACGTTCGTAACTGTACCTGTCGGGCCTTGCGTCACACTGATGACTCTTACCTGGAATCTGTCGACTGCAGGATTGGGCACTATGTAATGAAATCCCACATTAAATGTACCGTTAGGATTTGGATTTGGATACGGGGCTGAGATGATGTTCATCACCCGCGGGAACCCGGGAGAAGTTGTTCGGTATGGTGGTAAATAATCAGTCCAATAACCGCGACCTGCGTGGTAATAAAAAGAACTATCAAAGATACTACCATAGATACTGGGAGAATTGGCGCCATTATCATTAAAATTGAAATTGGCAACAACCCCATCACAGACTCCCGAAGTTACCTGAGAAGGGGTTTGTGAATTTGCAATAGACGAAATAAATAACAGGCCAACCAAAATGGCCCTTACGGAGTAAATTTTTTTCATACCTCTGTTTGTTTTTAGGATAATTAAATATTAGTGTCTTCACGGGAGGTATGGTTTGTTTCAAGGGATTTGAACGAGGACAATAGACTTACCAGTATAACAAATTACATTCCCCTTTTTTCTAAGCACAATATGAATAGTCATTGAGAGGTTTGTGTAGAAAAAAATGCACGAAACGTAAAAAGCCTTTCGCGACGAAAGGCTTGAACAAATTAAATGGTAAAGATTATTCACCTATAACTTCAAATTCGACTTCAGTTGATTGCCCGGCGCCGAATTCAATAAGGGCTTTATACGTTCCCACTTCTTTCACATCTTCAGGTATGCTGATCTTTTTGCGATCAATTTCGTAGCCTTTTTGTTCGCGGATGGCACGGCTGATTTGTAACGAAGTAACGCTACCGAAGATCTTACCGCTTGTACCTGTCTTGGCACCTATTTTTAATGGAGCCTCTTTCAATTTAGCTACGACATTATTGAACTCGGCCAGCATCTTATCTTCTTTCTTTTTCACTTGTTTCATCCTTTCATCCAGCTGCTTGCGGTTACCAGGGCTGCTTTCGACAGCGAGCTGGCGGGGTAACAGATAATTACGGGCATACCCGTTCTTTACTTTTACCAATTCATTCTTGGCACCAAGATTATCTACATCCTGTATTAATATTACTTCCATGAGTTTTTCTTTTGTTGTCCCTCACCCTCACCTTCTCCACTTGTGGAGAGGGACGGGGAGAGGTTATTTTAAAAGATCGGTTACATACGGCAATAATGCCATCTGGCGGGCTTTCTTTACCGCGTCGGAAACCTTTCGCTGGTATTTCAAACTGTTTCCGCTAAGGCGGCGTGGTAATAGCTTACCCTGCTCGTTCAGAAATTTTTTCAGGAACTCTACATCTTTATAGTCAATGTAGCGGATATGATACTTTTTGAACCGGCAAAATTTCTTTATCCGTTTGTCGCTTTTAATCGCGGTCAGGTATTTGATCTCATTCTTTGCCATAGTTTACACCTCCAGTATTTTTTCAGTTCCTGTTTTAGCGCCACTTCTCTTTCTGCCATTGTACTCGACGGCGTATTTATCGAGTTTAGTGCATAAGTGACGAAGTATTGATTCGTCGCGGAGGATCTGGATCTTCAATTTTTCATTGAAGTCTGAAGGCGCCGTATATTCCAGTACCCAGTAAAGACCGGTTGTCTTTTTCTGGATCGGATAAGCCAGCCCTTTTAAACCCCATGCGTTTTCAGCCACAACGGAACCGCCGCTGTCTTTGATGAATTTGGCATACTTCTTTTGTTCGGCCTTGAATTCTTCATCGCTGAGAACCGGGGTAAAGATCACCATCAATTCGTAATTGTTCATTTACCTTTTTGTTTTTAGTCCCACCTCTTTTGGCGGGCAAGTTAAAAATTCGATTTATCCCAATGGACATCATCTGCCGCGGCGGATGAAGAATCTGCGAAACCAGATTTGGGGTCGCAAAGATAGGGGAATGAGGTCAGAACGTAAAGTGATACCGGGAGTATTTTCAGGTATCCAGGGAGCCACTTAACAAAAAGATTTCTAAATCATTACCTGCAAAAGCTGCATATTTCAGATGGGGATATCCTTTGATTTCCGCCACGGATTTGGGGCCGAAGATGACAGAAATTCTAAATTAAAACGGCCAAACACGTTATTATTTATCAACATAAGAGGTTCTCTTTCCCGACTGGTTAAAAAAAGCGTCTCTAAAAAGAGACGCTTGATTGCATTTGCCGGATGGAATTTTATTGCAACTTTATGAGTTTAACTACTTTCTTTACTTTACCCTGGGTCACTTCAGCAAAATAAATCCCGTTCTTCAATTCATTTCCTAATTGTATTGCCGAATTGGATGCAACACCCTGGCGCATCATAATAAACTTACCAGATACATCCGATATTCTGATAGTGACAGGTGTATTATCCCTGCTTTGTATCCGAACCGTGAAGAGACTGGTACTCGGATTTGGGCTTACTTCCACCGTGAATGCATCCTTCTCAACTTCTGCTTCCATTTCTTTCAGCTTTTGTTTTCCGTCCACCAGTTCATGCATGGCGCTTGTTGTGCTGCAATTGTTATCATTCCAGACTACCAGGCGTCCTTCATTCAACACGCTTTCAGCAATGAACCATCCCTTCATCAGCGCGATATCACCATTCACCTTCAGTTGTCCTTTCTTGATGTACACGTTTACAGCGATGATATTATTATTGCCTTCCACGATGAATTGTTCATCATCATTGTTAGTATCGCCGAGACAGAAAGTTACTTTTGGTCCGTCCATATTTACTTGTGTGAATTCACCGACCTCTACTTTATCTTTTATTCTTACGGATGTACAATTACTGAACTTAATTCTTGTGATTGCATTGCTGCGTCCTGTCAGTTTCAGGTTTTCAATATTCACGATTCCACCAGCCGGTGAGAATGTGACCTGGGCACCTTCTTCTATATCTATCATTCCATACAGTGTACCGGTTATCGTTACCGTAACATTCTTCTTAATCTTGAGTTGTTTGTAATTAGCCGAAACCGGTGTTGCCGTCGAACTACTGAGAGTAAGGCTTGGTAAACCGGTTGTTGTGCCTGCAAAGTTGAAGAAAGGTGGATTAGGACCATCATTAGCGGCACTTAAGATCTTATTCGGAATAACTGTTAATACAGCAGCATCAATACTCTTTGCTCTTGCAAAATACGGCGCCGGTAAGATTGTTCCTGTTTTGAACCTTGCTATACCATTTGATGCAGTCACACCTACAGAACCATTGATCAGGTTAAGCTCACCAAATTTGGCTTCCTTTACTGCATATACAAGGTAAGTTGTATTGTTATCTGTTACTCTGATGATTTGAACCTGGGCAGGTGCCTGGTTACCGCCGTTGTCTGCAAGTTTCCATGTTCTTGTGATCGTGACGATATTGCCGCAGGCTGATACCAAATCAGTATAAGTAGCCTGGATACCGAAAGAACAATTATCATGTTCATTGGTCACATCGCCGGTTGCTGCGGGACTCGCATCGTAGGTACAAGTTGATGTAAATGCAATGGTCTTATCAGCAGGCCTTGTGAATGTGGGGGCCTCGTTATCCGAAACAGTGACTGTGAATGAACATGTTTCTGTATTGCCACTCGCATCGGTTACCACAAACGTATTGGTGGTCGTTCCTGCCGGGAATACGGTTCCACTCGCAAAGCCTGTTGTTTGTTGCATCGTTGCACCGGGGCAGTTATCTGCAAATGCGACTGTATAGTTAACCGTTGCGCCACACGAACCCGGGTCGCTATCGGCATCGATGTTTGCAGGACAGGCGATCGTCGGTTTTTCCGAATCAATGATTGTTACCATAAAGGAACAGGTATCCTTGCTACCGGCTCCATCCGTCACGACAAACGTATTGGTCGTCGTACCAACCGGGAATTCAGAACCGTTTGCAATGCCTTCTATTTGTTCCAGGACTCCTTCACCGCAACTTACGTTATAGATTATATAATAGCCTACCATTGCTCCGCAAGTACCGGGCGTATTGTTTTGTTGAATATCAGCGTGACATATGATCAGTGGCGCCGGAGGCAATTCAAACCTGTAACGTGTAAATACAGGGAAGTGATCCGAAGTGGTAGAACCATAATTCGACACGAGGTCAGCCACATCATTCAAAATATTTGCTGAATTGGCCATGTAGTAAGCCGCCATTTCATCTGACGCAATCACATGATCAATCACATCATTAAAACCTACGGTTGATTTTTTCCCTGCCCTGCTTAGGGGAAGCGTAAGCGCCGGGTAATTGACTGAATCATTCGTAAAACTGCTCCACGATGTTATTCTGGGACTAATACCTGCGGTAATGGTACTATCCAGGTCATCATTAATGTCACCAAGGATAATAATATTCTCTCCGGGGAACAAGGCATTCAAAGTAAAATGCAAGGTATCCGCTCCCTGTTTTCTTCGCTGATACGCTGTAGCCGTTGGGGAAGTATTGGCTTTGGCGTGACACAATACGAATTTTACATTCTTGGTTACGCAATTCAAGGTAACATCGGCACTCATCAGGAATGGAAAACGACCGCTTGACCAATAGTTATAAGCCGGGTTGGAAAGATCAGCGGGAGAATTTGTTCCCTGCGAAAGTAATGGCATGGTAGTTATATTACTAAACACAGAGGTCTTATATACAAAAGCCTCTTTTTGTGCTTGCGATAATGGGCTTGGATTATTTTCATTAATATTCGTATGGGAACCGTAATTACAGATTACATAGGAGTAACCTGGCATTTGATTGACGATATTCTGCAGCCTGGCTTCATCGACTACTTCAACGAGTGCATACAAGTCCGCGCCAATACTTTGCAAAATGGTTTTGGCATTTTGCTCCTGTAAAGGATCATTGGTAGGACCGAGCGAAGGATCGGTACTGCCGAACCATTCCATGTTCCAGTTAACTATTTCAAGGGTGCTGTTAGGATCGATACTTGTTCCTACGAGGTTGACGATTCCTGATAAGCTGCCGGTAGTAACTGTAACAGTTCCGGTAAAATCCTGGCCGTTTTGCGTAGGTGCAAAACGGACATAAACTGTTTCATTCACATTGTTGGCCTCCCCAACTGTATATAATAATGTAGAACTGAAGCTTATTCCATCTTTGGAAATCAAGAACGCACCGGTCACATCAAGCGTTATATCGTTTGTCAGGTCATTCCCGATAAACGAAAACGTTTTATCGAATGTTGATCCGCTTGCAACGTATGGGAATTGAATATCGGATGTGCCGATCGTTAAGCTGGGTGGCGGAGGAACCGCGGAATTATCCAACTGAACATCGTCAATGGTCCATCTCGCTCCATCTTCATCGCTTGAAGTATACACGAATGCAAAATGGACATTGGATTGTTTGAATGCCGACAAATTGATAAACTCTGCAAGCGTCCAGGTATTAGATGTCTGTGCAGGGAATTTACCATTGATATCTACCCACGTCGCAGAGGACGGATCACCACTCACATAATCAGTTGAAACCTTCAATTGTAATGGCGCTCCATTGAAAGCAGTACGGCTCCAGAATGAAAGCAGTGGGAATACAGTTCCGGTAAGATCGATCGATGGTGAAATTAGCCAATCAATGTTCGGAACATTCGTGCCATTGGCAAAACCATTCATCTGTATCCCATTGGGGAATTGAGCTGTACCTGCAGGTGCTGCCGGATCCCTGCCGAACGGCGTACAGTCCCAGCGAATCGTTCCTGCAATACTGTATTGCGTAAAGCCATGAGGTAATAAACCGGAGCCGCTGCAGTTCTGGAAATTAAATGTAGCCGGCAGTGTAACAGCAATCGCTGAGTTATAAGTGGTAAAAGCCCAGGTACTGTTGTTACTGATACCCGCAAAATTATTTCCAAACACATCTTTGAATGTACCCGCATCAATATGCACGAAGTAAGATTTCCCGCTTGCCAGGATAGTATTGATTGTCGCGGTCGTATTGTTTGAAATAGTAACAGCAGGAGATGTGACATCGATCACGATTGTTGGAACACCGTTTTCAAAGAACGTGATAGTACCGGTTCCTTTCTGAACAGGTTTATTAAATATAAGGGAAGGCCCGACATTATAAGGCACATCCAGGCTATTATTGGGAGGACTGAATGTAACGACGACGGGAGCCGCGGTAGTATACGTGCTATTTCTTGGAACCGGGGGTTCAACTATGATAAAATCAGTTGAGTTGTTGTCCGTATCAAATCCGTCCGGGGATCGTTGTGCAGCGGTGGCATTTTCAAGAAGACCAGCCGGTGCAGTTTCAAAGCCTGTAGCAGTCCCATATCCTACTTTATCAATTACATTGATTCCGGAAGGATTTGCTCCTGTTTGAGCTGTAGTGGTATTACATAAAATCACTTTACCTGAGCCCGCTGCCATGGCGATAGTTCCGGTTGCATCAGAGACAGGCAAGTTTGTTGTACCGCCAGCACCTGCCACTTCCTGCACCAAATAAAAACCATGTGGAGGAATTGTGCCGCTTAAATTAGTTACCTGCCATGTACCTGTTCCGGCAGCACTTTGATATTGAACGGACCATCCGGCGAGACTTACCGCTATATTTTCATTATTGAACAATTCAATAAAATCATTTTTGTACACGGAACCTGAATTACCGCCACCTCCATACACTTGGTTCACTACAACATCAAAAACTGGCTGGGGGTCATTATCTGTCAGGTTGATGCTGGCAGTAGCCGTACCAATCGTATAACCATTCGTAGCACTGTTGAGCGTAATGGTTATGATCTCAGTGCCTTCAAAAGCTGCATCATCATTAATATTTAGCGTTACAACAGCGCTATTGTCACCTGCATTTAAGGTTATACTTCCACCCTGCGGATCTGTATAATCAGCACTCATTCCTAAAGTTGCTTCATTGCTCGCAACACTTCCTAAAGTATAATTGATACTTACGCCGCCTGTGGGGGCAGCATTCGAGAGACTTATGTTGAATGTCCCATTCGGTTCACCTTCGGCTGCGTGCGTCCCCGCTGCAACAGATGCTGAACTACCCGCTGAAATCATGGAGCCCTTAATAATAAAATCAGCGCCGGCTGTACTTTCAAATCCTCCGCTTCCCGCTGTGCCTGTTGCTGCAAAACCATACATTCTGAATGTAACCGCACCTGTTTGATTGTTTACACCACTGATGTTAATGGTGTTTCCCGAACTAATAGCTGCCAGCAGACCACTGATAGAACCAATGTTTGTAGTGAAGCCATCAAGAGATGATCTCACTATAAAATTCGGTGGTCCTGTAGCAGATCTTTCATAGCTGAAAACAAATTGAGTAACGGAAAATTGATTGCCTGCCTGCGGAGTTACGGTAAATTCAAAATAATCATTTCCCGTAACCGCATCAGCCCCATCGGCAGTAATGGTCCAGCTTGTCGCATTAATACGGTTTGCATTCCCTGCGGCAGTCAGGCCTACACCTCTTGTAATCACCGAGGAGTTTAGTCCGGCAATATTAAAATTACTCGTGAAACTTGCCTCACTTCCCGCCACTCCGGCCGCTTCCCAGGATAGCAAATCGACTTGTGCGTTAGTAACATGACTAGTTAACAGAATGGGAAGACAAATGACAAATAATCTCAGGCAAAACTTTCTCATAGTTTTTAGTTTTGAATGTTGCAGCATTATTTAGAGCAATCAGCCAGTTAATACAATAAAGTTGAAACTGTACGTGGCGGTTTTTAAAGGAAGGAGTTCATCCGAAAACAGGAAAGCTATGTAAAAAAATAATATCGGCTTCACCTCACACGGTATTTTGTTGGAATAGTAAAACTACCTGTTAATAAGTTTTCGTGAAGCGGTTAACAGTAAAATAATATTAACTAAAAGGGAAATTAGTTTTCCGAAGATCTTATATCAATTACTCGCAATTGTAGATTTTTCTCTCCATTCCATTCATTTTCATCAATCTTGAAAACGATATCCACAGGTTTTTTCATTTGCAACAGCGGCAATTTCTCTGCCATTCCAAATCCAATCCCGGTGATTGTTACATTGTCGGCAGATTGGCGAACGGATACACGGAGATGTTGTTCTTTAACTATTTTGGAATACCCGGTGTCCATTGCGTTACGGCAAACAAATACAGGACGCAAATTCTCCGGTCCGAATGGCTCCATTTGACCAAGTATATTATAGAAAGGCCATTTAATATCTTTTAATGAAATTTCAGCATCAATTACGATCTCAGGTATCAGCTGATCGGGATGAATCGTAGATGAGACAACTTCTTCAAATTTATTTCTGAATGCATCCACCTGGTCAATTTCGAGGGTCATACCAGCGGCGGCAAAATGACCCCCATAGCCGAGCAAATGTTCACGACAGGCATGAATGGCTTCATAGAGATTAAAACCCGGAACACTCCTGGCACTGCCGGATGCAAATTCGCCTGATTGGGTCAATACAATAGTTGGCCGGTAGTGATGTTCTATAAGTCTTGAGGCAACAATCCCCACCACCCCCTTGTGCCAATGAGGTTTGAACACTAACGTTGACCTGCGTTCTCTCCATTCTTCATTTGCGCCAATCAGCGCCAATGCTTCTTCCGTAATATTAATATCGGCTTCTTTTCTGTCGGTATTATCGCTGTGCAACATCTCCGCATAATGGAAAGCCTCTTCATCGCTGTCTGCCACAAACATCTGGACCGCCTTTCTCGCATCATCCATTCTTCCGGCGGCATTTACTCTCGGAGCGATCATGAAAACAAGATTGCTGATATGCAAATCCTGTTTCAACCCGCTTAACTGTATCAGGGCTTTGATCCCTTTGTTAGGATCCGCATTTACTTTTTTTAAACCATGATAGGCAAGAATCCGGTTTTCATTCGTCATGGGAACGATATCCGCAGCGATTGCTGTAGCGACGAGGTCGAGATATTCGAAAACATGTTCATCGCCCAGGCCAAACTGTGGTGCCAGCGCGGTGATCAATTTAAATCCAACACCGCAACCACATAACTCTTTATACGGATAATTACAATCTATTTGCTTTGGGTTCAAAATAGCAATGGCCGGTGGTAAAATGTCATCGGGCAAATGATGATCGCAAACAATGAAATCGATAGCCATTTGCTTTGCATAGGCAATAAGCTCAGCCGATTTGATACCGCAATCAAGTGAAATAATCAGTGTGAAATTATTTTCTTTGGCAAAATCAATTCCTGCTTTGCTTACGCCATATCCTTCGCGGTAACGGTTTGGAATGTAAAAATCAAGATGCGGATGAACTTTTCTTAAGAATTGATACATGCAGGCAACAGCTGTCGTACCATCCACGTCATAATCCCCAAAAACCAAAATTCTTTCATTGTTGCTTATGGCTAACAAAATTCTTTCAACTGCTTTGTCCATGTCTTTCATCAGCCAGGGATCATGCAAATCAGAGAGAGCCGGGCGGAAAAAATTCTTAGCCTTTTCAAATGTTTCAATATCCCGTTGTACCAGTATTTTGCAAATTACCGGATGTATTTTAAGGGCTTGCTGTAACGCATCCACTCTTGATTCGTCTGCTCTTAATATTTTCCATCTTTTCTGCATAAAAAAATCCGCGCAATCAAAATCAATCCTTTTAATCCGTGATCACAATCCTTCAATCCGTGATCCAACCGTGAAATCAAACTAATCTTTCAATCCGTGATCACAATCCTTTAATCCGCGATCAATATTTCCGGTCTGTCACATACAACACCAGATCTTCCAACCCTTTTCGTACGGGAGTTTCAGAAAACTGCCGTAATACCTGTAAGGCATCATTCTTATATTGGTTCATCCTTTCCGTTGCATAACTGATACCTCCACTTTCTTCCACTTTCTTAACAACCCACCGAACTTTTTCTTTATCGGTATTATTGTTCTTAACAATATAGATCATCTTCCTTCGTGTCTCTTTATCCACGTTGTTTAATGAGTAGATAAGCGGCAGGGTCAGTTTTTTTTCTTTGATGTCATTCCCGGTTGGTTTACCCACATTGTCGCTGGCGTAGTCAAAAAGGTCGTCTTTTATCTGGAAAGCAATACCGGCTTTTTCACCAAAACAGCGCATTTTTTCGGTAAGATCATCGTCATGGCTGGTCGACCAGGCGCCGGCCGCACAGGCAGAAGCTAAAAGGGAGGCTGTTTTATTCTTTATGATCTCAAAATAAATGTCCTCTTTCAGATTAAGAGACCGGGCCTTTTCGAGCTGAAGCAGCTCCCCTTCACTCATTTTCCGAACTGCGTCCGAAAGAATATGAAGTATCCGGTGATCATTGTGGTCCAGTGACAACAGGAGTCCTTTTGCCAGCAGGTAATCCCCAATAAGTACGTTTGCTTTTGCTTTCCAAAGGGCATAAGTTGAAAAAAAACCTCGCCTTTCCATAGAATCATCTACCACATCATCATGGACCAGCGTGGCAGTATGCAAAAGTTCTACAAGCGAGGCTGCGCGGTATGCTGAGTCGTTAACCTCTGCGCAAAGTTTAGCTGAAAGCAGTACAAACATGGGCCGGAGTTGTTTGCCTTTGCGTTTTACAATGAAACGCATGATGCGATCCAGTAACGGGGTCTGGCTTCGAACGGCTTCTTTGAAGCGGGATTCAAATATTTTCAATTCATCTTTAATCAGGTGGACCGGCAGTTGCATAATTAAGTTTGGCAATTTACGCCGCAAAAAAATAATGACTGAAAATGAAACAAAGTCGATTTTTTAACCACCGGTCGATGGGAGAACAAACATTACGAATGGAAATAATTAGTACAAAAATTTGGTAGTTAATGCTTAAGCCCTAATTTTGCATTTTTATTAGCATATAGAATTCGTTTAAAATCTTAATCCTTAGTTATGGCAAGCAAAAAGTACATCCTATTAGCAGGCATCCTTTGTCTGCTGTTTTCGTCAGCATTTTCACAAGCTCCAGTTCGGTCTTACGAGGACTCTTCGGTGATCCCATCCAAGAGAATGCCTCAATACACTGAGTTTATGGCAGGAACAAATAATTTCCCTGCAAAACCCCGAAATCAATGGGAAATCGGATTAAAGGCCGGTATGTTCAGGATCAGCGGCGATGTCGCCTCTGAAATGAACCTGGGTCTTGGACTGCACGTCCGCAAGGCATTTGGGTATGTATTCTCAATGCGACTTGAATACATGTACGGATGGGGAAGCGGCCTCGACTGGACAGCCAACCAGAATACCGCTAAGAATGTTGCATGGCAGGGACCCACGGTCGCGACAAGATATTCGGCGCCTTACAGAGCTCCTAACGGTACTGTAATTTCCACAATGGCTGGTGTTGGCGGTAGTCCTGCTGCGCCATTTGATATTGTTTATTACAATTATAAAGCAAAAGTACAGGACCTGTCGCTCCAGGGTATAATAACACTAAACAATATCCGGTTTCATAAAGCCAAGACCGGATTTAATTTCTATGGCTTTGGTGGTTTGGGGGTAACGGTTTATGAGACCAAGATAAACGCCTTAAATGGCAGTGCTAAGTACGCATTCAATGGTATCTCCGGTAGCGTGTACGAGAATCGCAAAGACACTAAGAATGCCATAAAGGATTTGCTGGATGATAGCTGGGAAACGGCAGCGGAGAGCCAGGGAAACCGCCGGCCGAAAATGGGTAGCAATACATTGAAACCGTCGGGCACAATTGGTGCTGGTATGGCCTTTAAATTAAACAACAGATGGAATCTTGCACTGGAAGATCGTTTGACCATCGTTAAAGATGATCTGTTGGATGGTCAACGCTGGGCTGAAAATCCATGGGGCGACGCCTCTCTCACCGCTGACTATGATTCTTACAACTTTCTCAGCTTGGGAATTAATTATAATATCGGATCTAAAGCGGTTGAGCCATTGTGGTGGTTAAATCCACTGGACTATGCTTATGCAGAAATTCGCAACCCCAAGCTCATGAAAATACCAAAGCCAGTATTGCCTGACAGCGATGGCGATGGTGTTACTGATCAGTTTGACCGTGAACAAACACCTGCTAATTGCCCGGTCGATACCCATGGCGTAAGCCGCGATACCGACGGTGATGGTGTTCCTGATTGTAAGGATAAAGAACTGGTTACTCCAACTTATTGCCAGCCTGTAGATGCTGATGGCGTGGGTAAATGTCCTGTTCCATGCCCGACTTGCGAAGGTTGTCCTGATCTGTGTAAAGGTGGTCAACCTGGTGGCTGTAGTGAAAAACTTGGAATGTTACCTAGCATCTCTTTCAAAGAGGGTTCAAATGTGCTTAGTAAAGACGCTGAAGCCGTTTTAGCTTCAGTTGCAGGAAGAATGCGCAATAATCCTGAATGTAAAGTGGTAGTTATCGGCTACTGCGCATCGGATAAAAAACAACAGCAGATGAGCTGGGATCATGTAAACAAGGTAATAACTTACCTGGTAGAAAAAGAAGGTATAAGCGCCGACCGCTTTATCTTCAACTATGGACAGGAAGGTGGCGATTGCAATACAGTTGATCTTCGTGCAGCTTCAGAAGGCGAAGAAGGACCTAATACAGTGGCTCCTCCTCACCCCAATCTGCGTAAAAAATAACGTAAGTAGGTGATTACTTTTTGCTGATAGATTAAGTCCCTCCCCAGTTCTGGGGAGGGTTTTTTTTATCGCGAATCACGGATTTCACGGATTATTGATCACGGATTAACGGATATCCTGGATTTCGGGACGATTGCCTTTGAATCCGCAAAATCTTCCATTTTATCCGTGAAATCCGCGATTCGTGATGTTTATCAAAAGCTTAACCCTTGGGGTTTGGAGCCTGATATTTTTTGAGCAAGATTTGCCGGTAACAACTACCTTTGCACACTTTATGCGTCGTCTTTTACCAGTCTTCATAACAATCATTTTTCTTAGCAGTTGCAGTCAGGGAATCAATAAGATACTTAAGAATTCCGATCCCGAGTATAAGCTTCGCTATGCCGAACAATATTTTGTAAAAAAGAAATACAATAAAGCGCAGGTGCTGTATGAAGACGTCATGCCTTTTTACAAAACCCGGCCGGAATTTCCGGACATTTATTATAAGTATGCTTATTGCGCCTACTACCAGGCTGATTATTTCAATGCGGAAAACCTTTTTAAGACTTTCATAGAAATATTCCCAAATAGTGCCAAGTCGGAAGAAATGGACTATATGAGAGCCTATTCGTTTTATAAGCAATCACCCAAGCCCGAGTTGGACCAGACAAACACCATAAAGGCAATAGGGATGATGCAGACCTTTATTAATACGCACCCGGGCTCAGCGCGTAATAAAGAAGCTTCAGAGATAATAGACATATGCAGGGCAAAGCTGGAGACCAAGGATTTTAAAAGTGCTCAATTATATTACGACATGGGTCAGTTTCGTGCGGCAGGTGTCGCATTTGCCGCATTACTGAATTCATATCCCGAATCTTCCCGCGGGGATGAATATAAACTGATGATCATAAAATCCTATTATCGTTATGCTGAAC
The DNA here is from genome assembly GCA_025450235.1 of Chitinophagaceae bacterium. Lineage (GTDB taxonomy): Bacteria > Bacteroidota > Bacteroidia > Chitinophagales > Chitinophagaceae > VBAT01. Next base: position 32,257 of record JANWHX010000225.1, read on the forward strand.
TAAGTATTGAAGACAAGAAACCGGAACGATTTGAACATGTTATAAGTGAATACCAGGATTTCGTGGACCGGTTCCCGGAAAGTAAATTACGTAAAGAAGCAGAAGACTATCTGAATCTATCACAATCACAAATAAAAAAATTGTCGTATGAGCAAATTAAGACGCCAGCTTAGTGCCGGCATTACAAATAATGTTGAGACAAAAAGCCTGGATGATATTAAGAATAAGACAGGCAATATCTATGAATCTATTGCTATTATTGGCAAAAGAGCTAACCAGATCAATATCTCTTTGAAAGAGGAATTGCATAACAAGCTCGATGAGTTTGCCAGCCATACCGATAGTCTCGAAGAAATCCACGAGAATAAAGAGCAAATTGAGATCTCACGGGCTTATGAAAGAATGCCCAACCCCGCCTTGCTGGCTACACAGGAGTTCATGGAGGATAAGGTGTATTTCCGTAAGGAAGAAGATGAGTTATTTAGCTAAATTTCTGTTATAGGAACATATGAAAGCGATCTCGTCGAAGTCGGGATCGCTTTTTATTTAGACCTCATGGTCCCAATGTTTCGGTTACTTTCTCCGAAGAAGATGACCAACTGTCCTTAAGCAGTATGAGGTTTTATAACTAAATGGTACTTTTGATGCGGATGCTCAAGGGGAAAAAAATATTATTGGGAATTACAGGAAGCATTGCTGCCTATAAATCGATTTATCTTGTGCGCCTGCTTGTAAAAGCAGGTGCTGAAGTAAGGGTGATCATGACTCCTTCATCAAAAGATTTTGTATCGACTCTTACGCTTTCAACTCTTAGTCATCATCCTGTTCTTATTGAAATGTTTGATGAGCAAAGCTGGTCAAACCATGTCATGCTTGGACGCTGGGCGGATGTAATGATCATAGCTCCGCTTAGCTGTAATACACTGGCCAAAATGGCAAATGGTCAATGCGATAATCTTTTGTTGGCGGTTTACCTCTCCGCAACATGTAAAGTTGTGGTTGCCCCCGCTATGGATGAGGACATGTGGAATCATCCTACAACAAAGGAAAATCTCAGGAAACTTGAATCGTTCGGTAATTCAATAATACCCGTCGAAAAAGGCGAGTTGGCCAGCGGATTGTTCGGGGATGGTCGAATGGCAGAGCCCGGGGATATTATAGAGTTCATAACAGCTAATTTTTTTTCAAAAGGTCCCCTTTCCGGTAAAAAAGTCCTTGTTACTGCCGGGCCCACATACGAAGCTATTGACCCCGTTCGTTTTATTGGCAATCATTCATCGGGGAAAATGGGAATAGCTATTGCGAAGGAATTACATCACCGGGGCGCGGAAGTTACGTTGGTTATTGGACCGGCGGCAACTGAGTTTTCTGCGAATGGAATTAATCTCGTTCGGGTAACCTCTGCAGAGGATATGTATAAAGCCTGTCATAAGGTATTTGCAGATACGGATCTTGCTGTAATGTCGGCTGCGGTTGCCGATTATACCCCGGTAACAAGAGCAAAGGACAAGATCAAGAAGAAAGACGAAAGATTGCAGCTTGAACTTACCAAAACAAAGGATATTCTAAAAAGCCTTGGGGAAAAAAAGAAGCCGGGCCAGGTATTGGTTGGCTTTGCATTGGAAACAGCAGACGAGAAGAAACATGCGTTGGAGAAGTTGGTGAAGAAAAATGCTGATATGATCATCCTGAATTCATTGAATGATACCGGCGCCGGGTTTGGACACGATACCAACAAGATCACCATATTCAGGAAAAAAGGGAAAGAGATCGGTTTTACGACCAAATCAAAGGACGAAGTAGCAAAAGATATTGTCGACACCATAATTCGTTTTCATTATGCTTAAAAAGACATTTTTTATCCTTTCGTTTGTCATTGCCTTCTTCATGGCAGACGCACAGGAAATACAAGCCCGGTTGACCCTGATCACAAGCCAGATCGGAACCACCGTGAACAAAAGTGTATTTCAATCTCTTCAAACCGGGTTAATGAATTTTCTAAATAACAGGAAATGGACGAATGATGTTTTTCAAATCAATGAAAAAATACAGTGTAATTTCTTGCTGAGTATAGAAGAAGCGCTTCCCAATAATGTATTCCGGGGCAAACTAACAGTCCAGGCAGCCCGCCCGGTGTACCGCTCAACTTATGATTCTCCTATCATCAATTTCATGGACGATAATATTGTTTTTCGCTACCAGGAATTTCAGTCGATTGAATTCAATGAGAACCGGGTACAGGGCAACGATCCTGTAGCGGCGAATCTTATGGCTATTCTCGCTTACTATGTTAACATTATACTTGGTTTTGACTATGATTCGTTCTCTCTTCGCGGGGGTGATAACTATTTTCAAAAAGCATGGAATATAGTGAACAACGCACCCGAGTCGGGAGAGATCAGCGGATGGAAATCATTTGAAGGGCTTCGCAACCGTTATTGGCTTGCGGAAAACCTCAATAATAACCGGTTTGCTTTGATTCATGATGTCCTTTATTCGTATTATCGCACCGGCCTGGATCTTTTCCTTGAGAATGAGGACGGGGGCAGGACGGGTGTCCTGAACAGTATAAACTACCTGAACACAATCAACACAGAAAACCCTAATTCAATGATCCTGCAATTTTTCTTCCAGGGAAAGACCTCTGAATTAGTAAAAATTTTCAGTAAGGCGAAGCCGGATGTAAAAACACGGGCGCGGGACATACTCAGTAAATTAGATATTACAAATTCCGCGGCGTATAAAGAACTGAAATGAAAAAACTATTATTCTTTTTTTTCTCCTTACTTCTTTTCAACGCCTGCAAGGATAAGGATAAGGTTCCAAAGGGTATTTTACCAAAAGAAAAAATGCAGGAAGTAATGTGGAGCATGATAACCGCAGGTGAGTTCTTAAATGGATACATATTAAGCAAAGATTCCGTAGACAGGGTGGCGGAAAGTTCAAGAGTATATGGCCAGGTTTTCCAGATCCATCATGTTTCCAGGGAGGAGTTTGACAAAAGCTACTTCTATTACCGGCAACATCCCGATCTGATGCAGGTTATTCTGGACTCTCTGGCAAAAAAACAAAACTATTCTATCGGCACATCTCAAAGAAGGGAAGATTCAATGCGCGGCAGACTACTAAAAGATTCTACAATAAAATAACAGGTTGATCTAATCACAACTTCCCTAATTTTATCCCTCAATTTTTTGTATGAATAAGGTTGTTGCCAATGCAGAAGAGGCTATACGTGATATAAACGATGGAGCCGTACTGATGCTTGGCGGTTTCGGGTTATGCGGCATTCCGGAAAACTGTATTGCAGCATTGGTAAAAAAAGGAACAAAGCAACTGACCTGTATATCCAACAATGCCGGGGTGGATGATTTTGGAATCGGACTGATGCTCCGGAAAAAACAGGTAAAGAAGATGATATCTTCTTATGTGGGAGAGAATGCGGAATTTGAAAGGCAATTGCTGAGTGGAGAATTAGAAGTTGAATTGATCCCGCAGGGAAGCCTGGCCACACGATGTATGGCGGCAGGTTATGGGATGCCGGCTATTTATACTCCCGCCGGTGTCGGCACAGAGGTCGCGGCAGGAAAAGAGACAAGAAATTTCAACGGTAAAGACTACCTGATGGAATACGCTTTTGAAGCGGAGTTTGCCCTAGTAAAGGCGTGGAAGGGAGATACGGATGGCAATCTTATTTATAAAGAAACGGCGAGAAACTTCAACCCGCTAATGGCCATGGCAGGCAAAACAACTATAGCAGAAGTAGAAGAATTAGTTCCGGCAGGTGAATTGGATCCCAATAACATTCATACCCCGGGTATTTATGTTCGCCGGATTTTCCAGGGAAAGGATTATCAGAAAAGAATTGAGCAGCGAACGGTGAGGAAGAAGTCGTGAGTCGTGAGTCGTGAGTGGTGAGTGGTGAGTGGTGAGTGGTGAGTGGTGAGTGGTGAGTGGTGAGTCGTGAGTGGTGAGTCGTGAGTGGGGAGTCGGGAGTCGGGAGTAATAAGATATAAGGATGAAGATAAGTAATATAGTATGTTAGTCAATTGGCGACATTCAATTTATTGACCGCATCAATAAAAGCATGGCATTAACCAAAGAGCAAATA
>JANWHX010000226.1 GCA_025450235.1 Chitinophagaceae bacterium
CTGCTTTTAGTCGCCATCTTGTGAGTACCGAACAGGATCGTATAAACACGAATTGACCTCGCAGTAGCAACAGCCCACTATCCAATTGAATCAGGCTCTTCCACGCAGCCTCAGCCATTACAATTTCTATGACCTACCCTCCAGGATCCAGGTAAAATTGGCATCCTCCAATCTCCATATTGCAAGCCACAAACAGATCAACCGCTATGAGCCTAATTAAGAAATATTCGGATAAGATGTATCTCAAACAATGGGGTATCGGGTTCTTAAAAGCCAGCATTGCCGACATCATACGAAACAAAAAAACTGACCTGAGTTTTGAATGGATGTCGCTGGAGGATAAAACTATTTCCCATGCCGATCCTTTTGTGTTCAAGACCGATGATGGCAGGATTAATATCCTGTTTGAAAGCGTAAGCAGTTATAATCTCAATGGGAAAATCTCCTTAATGGTTTGCAACGACTCACTTGCTCCCGTTTTGGAAAAAGTGGTCCTGAATACTAACTCTCATCTCTCCTACCCGCATGTTTACAGGGAGAACGGGAAGATCTATGTCTTTCCGGAAAGCGCATTTAGCGGCACGCTGAACTGTTATGAGTTCGACCAGGCAAAAAGATCATTCACGAACAAGAAGGACATACTCAAATTGCCATTGCTGGATTCTACTATACTTAAACATGACAATAAGTACTGGCTCTTTGCCACTCTCCTTGGTGACACGATGCACAGGGATCTTCATATTTTTTATGCAGACAGTCTCCTGGGTCCTTATACGGCTCATGCAGGTAACCCCGTGAAAAAAGATATGAACGGATCAAGACCGGCCGGCAATTTCATCGAAGTAGATGGAGAGATTTACCGTCCTGCACAGAACTGTAGCAATTACTACGGTGAATCGATCACGTTGAACAAGGTCAATTCGCTAACTACTACGGATTTTAAAGAAGAAGAATATATGGTCATCGGGTCAAATAAGAACGATGAGTTTAATTATGGCATTCATACTATCAATGCGCTGGATGATGTCATCATCGTGGACGGACAGAAGGGCTATTTTGAGCCGGTGCAGCAGCTGAGCAGAAAACTTAAAAACATTTTTAACTAATCTGTTATGCCACTATCCCTTTCTATGTCCTCACCCTACAACAATATCCTGTACGTGGGTCCTGATTATAAAAATCACCGCGGCGGCATCGGTGCCGTCCTGAGTATCTATTCCAAAACTATCGAGCCATTTAATTTCATCGCCACCAATACATATAAGAACAAATGGTATGAGATCCTGTACTTTGCCGGTTCATTATTCAGAATATTCTTTTTATTGCTGAAGAACAGGGAGATCAGCATTGTTCATATCCACGGAGCTAAAGACGGAAGTGTTGTCAGGAAATACTGCATTTGTTTTATTGCGAAAAAACTATTTCTTAAAAAAATAGTCTTTCACAGCCACGCGGGCGCTTTTGATGAGTATTACAAAAAAGGCAACAGGCTTTACAAATACATGTGCCGTTTTCTTGTCAATAACTCGGATGCCGTTGTCGCACTCTCCGACCGGTGGAATGATTTTTTCCGTGAGAATTTTAAGATCAGAAGAATAGTGGCCATAAGAAACCCGGTGGAGCACAAGCAACCGCTTGTGTTGAAACAAAAGGTTGATTCAACTGTCACGTTTCTCTTCTTAGGCCGGATTGCCGATCATAAAGGCATTTTTGACCTGGTAGATGTTATCGTTAAAGAACAGGATTCGTTAAGAGGCAAATTCAAATTACTGGTCGGCGGAAATCATGAAGTGGAAAGGCTTAAAAAGACTATAACAGAAGGGGGCATTGCCGACCTCGCCGAGTATATCGGCTGGGTGCAGGATGAAGATAAAGACCAGTATTTCTGTCAGTCAGATTATTTCATTCTTCCCACTTATCATGAGGCAATGCCCATGACAATACTGGAGGCGCTCAGTTATGGCAAACCTGTCATCTCAACACCGGTCGGAGGTATTCCCGACGTGATTGAACACAACAGGAACGGATACCTGTTTCCTGCCGGTGACAAGGCCAAACTAAAGCAGATCATTTTTGACGTGATCAATGACCGGTCAAAGTACGATTGTATGAGTACCCAGGCTATGAATGCAGCAAAACGATTTTACCCGGAAAGCATAAAAACAGAACTCGAAAAGCTTTACTCTGAAATTTTATAATATGACTATTGGAAGATTAAAATGGTATTACAGCCGGCTAAGCACGATGAACCTCCGGGAGCTTTTATTCAGGGCGGGGCAAATGCAGCAACGTTCTTATGAAAAAATGTTCTCCCCAAAACCAGTGTATGACGATGTAACGGTAAATAAGGTCAATTTTGACTTTTCCTTTACCGAAATCCTGATACCTGGTCATTTTCTTGTTTTCGGTCATCCGCTGACCATTGATGATCGGATGGATTTTCACCGGGATATTTTCTCCGGTAAGAGATTCCCGCTCTCGTTTTCGAAATCTATAAATATCAGAACCGACAAGTTCGGTAGCGCCAAAGCGGTTTGGGAAGTGAACAGGTTGCAGTTCCTGATCCCGTTGCTGACAGATTATAAAATAACAGGTGATAGAAAAAAACTCGACCTGTTTGTAGCGATCATGACGGCATGGAATGAACAAAACCCCTACCTGAAAGGAATAAACTGGTATAGTAATATTGAAGTCAACGTCCGGTTGATCAATTGGTATTGGTGCTGGATATTATTGGAAAAGGACGAAGTATGGCAAAAAGAGCAAAAGTATAAATCGTTCCGTGAAGAAGTTTGGCTGCCGTTGATCTATACCCATTGTTTTTATAGTTCCAAAAATCCCTCTTTTCACTCCTCTGCCAACAATAACCTCATTGCAGAATACGCCGGGTTATTCATCGCATCAACGCTTTGGAAGTTTGAGGAATCGGCTGTCTGGCTGAAGCAAAGTCGTCGCGGATTAGAAAGGGAGATGCTTAAACAGCATAGTGAAAATGGGATAAATAAAGAAGAGGCGGCCGGACATATACAATTCGTGACCGATCTCTTTCTTTTGTCTTACATAGCCGCCGAACATTCCGGTATCGCCTTCTCAGCTAAGTACACCAACAGCCTGAAAGCGATATGTAACTATATCAACAACCTGCTTGATATGAATGGCAACTACCCTGCCTATGGTGACGAAGATGATGGCAGGGTTATAGTTCCTGATGGGAATGTAAATGCCAACAATTTTCTTTCGATCCTCAACACGGCATCCGTTCTCTTCAGCAGGCCCGAATTCAAACGCAGCGGCGCGGCCTGGGATATGAAGTCGCACCTGTTGACAACCCGCTTCAACGGAAAATCAGTATGGGATCAATTCAGGTATCATCGCTCGCCATCCCGGTCTGCTTTTTACGAGAAAGAAGGCCATTTCATTTTGCGTAAGCATCTTGATAACGATAAAGAAATATATTGCCATTTTGATGCGGCGCCATTGGGTTATCTTTCGATCGCTGCACACGGACACGCTGATGCACTATCAGTGATCGTACACATCGATGGCTATCCATTTTTGGTTGACCCCGGAACTTATTCTTATCATACCCATGCTGAATGGAGAAAATATTTTGTAAGCACGCTCGCCCACAACACCGTTACGATAAACAATGCTGACCAGGCCGTTCATTCCGGACCTACCCTGTGGCGCAACCATTATAAAGCCTCAATACTAAAGGCAAAAAGTTCAAATGAATTCGAAGTAGTTTCAGCCACACATAACGGTTACAGGAAAGAAAAAGTGAATCACACAAGAAGTGTTGAGTTCAACAAGGAAAAAGACTATTTAAAGATTTCAGACCTGGTAGAGGGAGAAAAAGCAGGTCATAAAATAAATATTCCGTTCCATCTTCATCCGGAGGTTTATGTATTGAGAATGACAGAAAATACATATATCCTGGGCAGAAGAGAAACGGCATCCACGATGGAGCTGACATTCGACCCCATTGTTGACTCAATGGCTATCCAGGCCCTGGAGGATGCGACGCTCGGATGGTTTTCACCATCATTTATGAAAAAAGAAAAATCCACTGTTATTATGGGTGAACATATATCCGCCGAGGAATCAATAACACTGATCACTTACATAAAAATAATTAACAGAGCATGAACATCAGCGTTTTTGGATTAGGACATTTGGGATCTGTGAATCTTGGCTGCCTTGCCCGCAATGGACACAATGTTACCGGCGTGGATGTAAGCGAGACGAAGATAGACCAGGTGAATTCCGGGATATCCCCGATCAATGAAAAAGATATCGATAATTTGATCCGGGAGGAGCGCAACAAAGGCCGGGTATCCGCTACTAAAGATTACAGCAAAGCTATTCTTGACACAGAGATATCTGTTATTGCAGTGGGTACTTTTTCCGGCAATACAGGACATCCTGATATGGAAAATATTTTCAGGCTTGCACAAACTTTTGGAAGGATATTGAGAGGTAAGAATGATTTCCATGTGATGGCTATTCGTTCCGATGTGGTGCCGGGTACATCGATGAAATTTTCCGAAATAATTGAAGAGTATTCCGGTAAAAAAAGAAATCTTGATTTTGCCGTAGTATCTAACCCGCATTTTCTCCGGAAAGGCACCGCGGTTAATGACTATTACTACCCTCCCGTTACATTGATCGGATCAGATCATCGCGAAGCGGCAGAGAAAGTGGCTTCCTTGTATAGAAATTTTCCCGCCGAGGTTATCATAACGGATGCCCGGGTAGCTGAACTGATGAAATATGTAAACAATACTTTCCATGCATTAAAAGTTTCGTTCGCCAATGAAATAGGGAACATTTGCGCTGCCATGCAAATTGATTCACACAAAGTGATGGAAATTTTTTGTGCCGATAAGGAACTCAACATTTCCCCTTATTATTTGAAACCGGGTTTTGCGTTTGGTGGCCCCGGCCTTTCTAAAGAATTGAAAGGATTGCAGGCGATGGCGCAGGACCATCATGTAAAAACTCCGCTGATTGAAGCAATAGAAAAAGCAAATGAATCCCAGATCAGCCGGGCTGTGGGAATGGTTCAGCAAACAAAGAAAAAGAAGGTCGGTATCCTGGGTCTGAGCTTCAAGCCAGGCACAAACAGCTTGCGAAATTCACCGTCTGTGGCACTGATCGAAACATTACTGGGTAAAGGATATGAAATAGCTATTTATGATAAGAATATCCAACCCGGCGGCAAGGGCTATTCGCATAAGGCATACATAGAAAAACATCTTCCTCATTTTACAAAACTGATGAGATCCCAGGTCAGTGACCTGATGAATGATTCAGAGCTGATCATTGTAAATAATAAGGAAAAAGAATATACCGATGTTTTAATCAACGTGGAAATTGAACATCCTATCATCGATATGGTAAGATTGCCGGATACAATCCGTCAAAAAAAGAATTACCAGGGAATAAACTGGTAAAAATGTATGATACAAATATCCTGAACCTGGAAAATAAAAACTTCAACGGCTATCCATGCTGAGTTTTGTTTTCATCCATCCAATACCAGTTGAGCGGCTTTATCAGATAACCAGACTAAAGGACCATTAAAACGAGCATTATGAATCAACGACTCACTATTTTATTGCGGATCAGTTTCGCCATCCTTGACCTGTTGGTGTTAAACGTGGCATTTCTTATTTGCCGGTATATGTTCGAAGCGCATATCCCGAATGATGATAAGGTGCAATACACTTATTTCTGGTTTTTATGCAATATATCATGGGCCTTTTCCAGCTGGAGTACCAACATCTATAACGATAAGTACATTTATTCGTTTGAAAAGTTTTCGAGGTCTACCATGCATGCGTTTGCCTATTTCCTGGGCGCGGTGATGCTATATCTTGCTTTTAACAAGGATGCTGACTTGTCACGCTTATTTGTATTAAGTGTGCTGACCTCTTTTGCGGTAAGTCTGCTCATCAACAGGTTCCTGCACCTGGCTGTTTACCATTTTTTCCAGAACAAGGCTCATATTGTACGAAAGATCATGATTATTGGTTATAATGAACGCGCAAAAAAACTAGCCTCCTATCTTGAACAGGAGCCTGTTAAAACCGAGATCGTAGGATATTGTGAAGAAGAAAAAAATGTGTACGAACTATCAAACTACCCCATCATTAGCGGGCTTGATAATGTGATCGAGACATCAAAACAGCATAAAGTAACGGAGATCTTTTCAACCATTTCACCTGAGCAGCAAACTGGAATATACTCTTTGATCAACCAGGCTGACCAGGCCTGCATCCGTTTTCGTATCATTCCCGATCTAAACCAGTTTATCCGCAAACCCGTGCATATCGATTACCTGAACGACATGCCCGTATTGTCGTTACGGAAGGAACCATTGGATGATGTGGGTAACCGCATCAAAAAACGATTTTATGATCTTATCGTAAGCTCATTGGTCATTGTACTCATTCTTTCATGGCTGATCCCCATCATCGCCCTGTTGATCTGGATCGAATCCCGCGGCCCGATATTTTTTATCCAGCAACGAAGCGGCAAGAATGGAACTACTTTTAATTGTATAAAGTTCAGGAGCATGAAAGTAAACCGCGAGGCCCATGAAACTCAAGCGGTGAAAGGCGATACGCGGATAACCAGGATGGGAAGGTTCATGCGTAAAACAAATGTTGATGAGCTGCCGCAATTCTTCAATGTATGGATGAGCGACATGAGCATCGTGGGACCAAGACCGCACATGCTTAAACACACCGACGATTACTCAAAACTGATCCGCCAATATATGATCCGGCACTTCCTTAAACCTGGCATTACAGGCTGGGCCCAGATCAATGGCTGCCGTGGCGAAACAAAGACCGTGAAAGACATGAATGACCGAGTGCAGTACGATCTCTGGTACCTCGAAAACTGGAGTCTCTGGCTTGATACCAGAGTCATCCTGATGACCGCATTTAATATGGCAAAAGGCGAGAAGAACGCTTTTTAATTTTCGTATAGCAACTAAGAACACAGCCGGCTGGTACTTTGCATTGAGTTATTCAATGTGGGGTACCAGTTTTTTTTACTATTACCACCAGGTATTTTTCCCTTTATCGTTTCCGTAAGAGCTTAGTAGTCAAAATAGTTTATGCATCCTCATGATTTATTGCGGCTTAATTTATAACTTGCCGCGAGTTTCAAGAGTTCCTGATGCGAAAAACCATTATCCCCCTTATACTCCTGTTTGCCCTTCAACTGTCAGCCGGTCAGACCAATTCTACAGCAGGTCCTGATATGCCATATATGCCCAAAATAAATACGGTTTATTTTAAATTAGGAGAAAGGGTCATCCAGGTCAAGACCTTTCAGTACGGCAATGTAAAAGATATGGTCTACATCAATCTGCATGATGATGAAATAACGGCTGTGAATGGAGCCAGAAAAATCCTGGAAAAAAAAGGCGGGTTACTGATTAAGATCGAAAACTTCCGCACCCGGAATATCAACTTCAGGCTCGACGGAAAACAATATACTATCGACCCCAACAGGATGTTCTCCCGGCCCGGCATAGCCAGGAGCCTGATAATTTTCGGCAATACAAGTCCTAAAGCGATCGATGAGGTGGAAAAATTCGCAAATCTAATATTACAATTGATCCCGCCGAATCCTTCCTGCCTCATAGCGCTGCACAATAATACCAACGGAAAATATTCAATCAATAGTTACCGCCGCGGCGGCGACAAAGAAAATGACGCAAAAAACCTGAATGTAAATAATGACCTTGACGCAGATGATTTCTTTTTAACCACCGACAGCGCTTTTTTTGGGGAACTGTCCCGTGAAAACTATAATATCATATTACAGGATAATATCAATGCAAAAAAGGATGGATCACTCAGCATCTACTGTGGTGAAAGAAATATTCATTACGTTAATTGTGAAACGGAACATGGCCGGCAACCGGAATACGATCAAATGATCGCCGTGGCTGTTAATAAAGTGGCGGGCAAAAATTCCGAAACGATCACAACGATAGTCAGGCCAGATGCAAAAAAAACAGAACCTATCGCAACGACAAGCAAACCTGATATAAAGAAGTCGGAATCTACCGCAACTATAAACAAACCTGGTACAAAAAAGCCGGAAACTGTCGCTGCGATAAGCAAGCCTGATAAAAAGAAGCCGGAAACGACGCCTAAAAAAATCAATAACAAAAACACCGGACCAAATAAAACAACCGCAACCGCGGTCAACAAACCGAACCCGGACATTATCAGCTACAGTTACCGCATCACCCATGCAACTGATCAGTTTTCTCTTAAAGCAAATACTGAGATCTTTTTTGGTGAAAAAAAAGTGGGATGGATAAGATCTGTGCTGGCCGATTCTTCAAAAGCGATCCGGGGCAGATTCGAAATGGACAAGAGTTTTGCCCTTTACTCCAATATGGATTTTTTTCTTTTTGTATCTGCTTCCGCCTCCCCGCGGCTTGAACTTCGAATTGATCCCACAAGAAAAAAAGAACTCATCAACCCGCAATCAACCACCATTCCCATTAGTATTAGAGTGATTAACTAAATTCCGCCCCTGGCCCATACTGTATCTTGCACCCTCTCTGTCTCCTTTGCATCTTCACCACTCCGACTCACGACTCACGACTCACCACTCACCACTCACCACTCACGACTCACCACTCACCACTCACCACTCACCACTCACCACTCACCACTCACCACTCACCACTCACGACTCACGACTCCTCACTCCGCCTCAGCCCGAAACCTCTATGGCAATTCATACACAGATTTTCGCAATCCAGGCAAGCCAGCGTTGTCTTCGCCTTAGCACCGTTCTATTTTGCACCTGCATTTAAAAATAAAAAACCTCAAACCATGGAGATCAAGATCAACTTATTTATCACATTATTGCTCTACGCCTTTGTCATAAGTCAAAGCTTCTTTTATATACTGGCGTTGTCAAAGGTCACGAAAAGCATGCAGGCCATGACGTATATCGAAGCAAGACAATTACTGGATAAAAACCTGCAAGGTTCACTCAGCATCGTCTATTACCTGGCGCTGGCTGCATCGATAACACTAACTTCTTTTTGTGTGATCAACCCTTCCGGCGTTTTATTCATTTCCTCAATCATATCCCTGGTCTCACTGATCATCGATGTGACCCTCAGCCTAAAAGGGAATGTGCCACTGAACAAGATCATCAATACATGGACCGTATCAAATTATCCTGCCAACTGGAAAGAATACCGCGCCAAATGGTTTATGGTGTATCAACTGAGGCAGGCGGTAAATATCATCGGATTCGTCAGCCTGCTTGCAGGCCTGGTATTTGGATTTTATTAAACCTTATCAACTATTAAAAAAGCAAACAATGAAAAAGATTATTCTCATCCTCATCGCAATGGTAGCGGCATCATCCGTTGCGCTTATTTCCTGTACAAACACATCGGCCACATCAAACGGTGAAGTGACAATCAGCCAGGATAGCCTGGTCAAACGCGGCAAGTACCTGGTTAATGCAATCGGGTGTGACGACTGCCACTCGCCAAAAATCTTTACCGATCATGGTTTCGAAATCGACATGGAACATCGTTTCAGCGGTCATCTTGCCAATAGCCGAATCGGTAAGGCAAACACAAGCGTGATGAAGGATGGTTATATCTTATTTGCCAATGATCTCACATCAGCAGTGGGTCCATGGGGACAGTCTTATTCTGCCAACATCAGTTCTGATGAAACGGGTATCGGTAATTGGTCGGAAGAACAATTTATCCGTGCCCTCCGGGAGGGAAAATCAAAAGGCTTAAAAGAAGGTCGTCCTTTGCTGCCACCCATGCCCTGGTTTGTATATAAGAACATGAGTGATCTTGACCTGAAAGCCATTTTCGCGTACTTGAAGACAAGCAAACCTGTTGAGAACAGGGTACCGGGACCTAAATCGCTGGAAGAACTTAAATAATTATATGAGGGTTGCCAACCTTA
>JANWHX010000227.1 GCA_025450235.1 Chitinophagaceae bacterium
AATGTTCACCAGTCTGGCCAGGTATTCCTTCACCGGTTTCAAACGATACTGAATGGAATAAACACCAATTATATTATTCAGAACCATCAATTGCCGGACGCGGCGGACGTGAGTTCAACCAATTTCGGAATAGACTATGAATTAAATAATACCAATTACCGGCTAAACCCAAGCCGTGGTAATGAATTCCATATTGTAACCTCAGCCGGCAGCAAAAAAGTGAAAAAGAACAACCTGATCACCGACCTGAAGGATCCGGGAGATCCCGGTTTTGATTTTGACAGCCTATATGATACTATCAAGCTTAATACGTACCAGTTTCGCATAAGAGGTACTGTGGCAAAGTTTTTTCCTCTTGGTAAACAAAACAGGAGTACCATAAAAGCAGCGATAAATGGTGGATTGTTTCTGAGTGGCAACATTTTCAAGAATGAATTATTTCAAATCGGTGGTTATAAATTATTGAGAGGGTTTGATGAAGAAAGCCAATACCTTTCGCAGTTTGCCATTGCGACCTTAGAATACAGGTACCTGGTAGATCAAAACTCTTATTTCTATTTGCTGTCAGACGGAGGTTGGGGAAGAAACAATAGCGAGAATTTAAAGGCCAATTATTCTTATATCGGGGTCGGTGTGGGATTGGCGCTCGAGAGAAAGATCGGGGTTTTCAATATTGCCTGGGCCGTGGGAAAAAGAAATGACACAGAGTTTAATTTACGCCAGTCAAAAATCCATTTTGGATTTGTAAACTATTTTTGAGTCAATATATCCTCAATAAGCTTTGGAGTCACAGCCACGGCGGCTATTTTTGCATCACAAACCGTTTAATTGTTACGCTTAATTTTATTACACTTTATCCTCTTATCCCTCGCGGAATTTGCCTTTGCCCAAACCGACTCCGGAAATGTTCCTTTGATTGATACATTGCCAGCTGCCAGCCGGGATTCAATACCCGGGGCCCGACCGGATTCTTTGTCCAGAACTGTAACAACTGATTCAGTATCCAGGAAACCGTTGGTACATGCCTCCTGGACGATAGATCCCAACTTACCGTTTTCGTCGCAGGTGCTGCGGCACCACAAGTATTTTGGCTTTAAGGGAAAGCCGGTCATTATTAATCTGGATGTGAAAATGTTTAACGGAAAAGAAGGTTTGTTTTATGTGCTCATTGGGTTCCTGCTTGCATTTGCTTTCCTCAGGCAGGCTTTTCCAAAGTATTTTAATGATCTCTTCCGGCTTCTTTTTCGGACAACTTTGAAACAAAAACAGATCAGGGAACAGTTAATGCAAACGCCTTTGCCTTCCCTGTTGCTAAACGCTTTTTTTGCCTTCAGCGCGGGACTATATATTGATTTGTTACTTCATTATTTTGGACGTACGCCGATTGACAATTTCTGGTTATTATTTCTGTATTGCAGCCTCGGTCTCTCCGTCATTTACCTGGTTAAATTTCTTGGTCTGAAAGTGACCGGATGGTTATTCAATATACGTGCCGCTGCAGATGCTTACATATTCGTGGTATACCTGATCAACAAGGTGATTGGTATTTTTCTGTTGCCTTTTCTTATACTGTTATCTTTCCTGCAGGGAGATGCATTTACCGTTGCGATGGTTCTTTCGTTTTGCGGTCTTGGCGTTTTGTTCATATATCGGTTTTTATTGACGTACACATCCGTTCGTAATCAGGTCAAATTCAATCCTTTTCATTTCTTTTTATACCTCTGTGCTTTTGAGATAGCCCCCCTATTACTGATATACAAGGCGTTGCTATTCTTTTTTCCATAGAACATATATACCTTTGCAGACAACTTTAGCCTAAACACATGGTAAAAAATGGGGTCAAGGCCGAAACACCACCGAAGAACATGAAAAAAATCCTGATTACCCAACCCAGACCTGATAACGATAGATCGCCATATTTTGAACTTTCGAAAAAGTACAATGTGGCGTTGGAATTTCAGCCTTTTATCCGCCTGGAAGGCATTCCTGCCCGCGAATTTCGTAAACAGAAAATTGAGATCCAGAATTACACCGGCGTGATATTTACCAGCCGCAATGCCATCGACCATTTCTTCCGGAGTTGTGAGGAAATGAAGGTCAGCGTTTCGCAGGACACAAAATACTTCTGTATCACAGAAGCGGTGGCACTTTATCTTCAGAAGTTTATCCTTTATCGTAAGCGTAAAGTGTTTTACGGTGCCGACGGCACGAACAAAAGCATGTTTGATGTGATCAACAAACATAAAGGCAATGAGAAATTCCTGTATGTGTGTTCGGAGAATCAGCAGGACAATGAAATTGTAAACTGGCTCAAGTGCAACAATTGTGAATATGCATTGGCATTTATGTATCGTACCCAGAGCAATGATGTAAAGGACCTGCTGACAAAAACTGAATACGATGTAATTTGTTTTTTCACCCCCAGTGGTGTAAAGAGTTTGTTTGACAGTTTCCCAAAATATCAGCAAAATGGTACCGTGATCGGGACCTTTGGCAATAACACATCAAGGGCTGCTGAAGATGCCGGGTTAAAGCTCGAAATAAAAGCCCCACTCCCCCAGGCTCCGAGCATGGTAGCTGCATTAGAACAATTCCTTTCCGGAAAGAAAAAATAGTACAGAATAAGAAATTTAATGAAAAGGACACCCGTTGTGGTGTCCTTTTTGTTTTGCAAACTTATTCAGCCAACTTCGCCTTATTAACTGGTGTACACAAATGCATAAACATACCAATCATCTTGTTCATGAGACCAGTCCTTATCTTTTGCAGCATGCACATAACCCGGTGAATTGGTATCCCTGGGGAGAGGAAGCCTTAAAAAAAGCTAAGGATGAAAATAAACCAGTCCTGGTCAGTATTGGGTATTCGGCCTGCCACTGGTGTCATGTAATGGAAAAAGAAAGTTTTGAAGATGAAACGACGGCGGCGATCATGAATGAGAATTTTGTGAACATAAAGATCGACCGCGAGGAAAGGCCGGATCTTGATCACATCTATATGGATGCGGTTCAGGCAATGATTGGAAGCGGCGGTTGGCCACTTAATGTTTTTCTGACTCCTGATTGCAAGCCATTTTACGGGGGCACTTATTTTCCACCCCGGAAAGCTTTTAACCGTCCTTCATGGACGGATGTTTTGCAGGGCATTTCGCAGGCGTTTATTGAACGCAGAAGCGAAATTGACGCCCAGGCCAACACTCTTACTGATCATCTTCTTCAGGCCAATTCTTTTGGGCTGCAAAACGATGGCGGGGAGACAACATTCTCAAAAGGGCGGCTTCATGAAGCCTTTGAAAATATCATGAAGTCGGCAGATACAGAGTGGGGCGGTTTTGGCAAGGCTCCTAAGTTTCCGCAAACATTTACGATTCAGTTTTTGCTCCGATACCATTACATAACGGCAAATGAACAGGCGTTGAAGCAGGCAGTTTTGAGCCTCGACAAAATGATCGAAGGTGGTATCTATGACCAGGTGGGCGGTGGTTTTGCACGATACTCTACCGACACCGAATGGTTAGCTCCTCATTTTGAAAAAATGCTTTATGATAATGCATTACTTATTTCAGTTTTGAGTGAGGCTTGTCAAATAACAAAACAGGGCCGCTACGCAGAGGTCATTGATGAAACGATGGATTTTGTTTGCAGGGAATTGCTTCATTCCCGGCCGGATGAGCCGGGCGGGCAGCAGGCACAGAAAGGATTTTATTCTGCCTTGGATGCCGATAGCGAAGGGGAGGAGGGTAAATATTATGTTTGGCACATCGATGAAATTAAAGAATTGCTGGGTGATGATGCCCTCATTTTTTGCCGGTATTTCGACATAAGTGAACGCGGAAACTGGTCCGAAGGGGCTCCTTTGGAGACGGGAAAAAACATTCTTCGAACAAAAATGCCACTCCAAAAGTTTGCTTCAGACAATCATATTTCGGTTGAAGAGCTGAAGCGGGTAATTGAAGGCGGTAAGAAGAAGTTGTTGCAAAAAAGGAGCGAACGGGTCCGCCCTTCATTGGACGATAAGATCATACTCGGATGGAACGCCCTGATGAATACCGCGTGCAGTAAGGCTTTTATAGCGACCGGAAACCATAGATACAGGCAATTGGCAGTTGACAATATGCAATTTCTCCTCGACAAATTCAGCGCTGGCAACTCAAATGAACTGTATCATACCTGGAAGAATGATTCGGCCAAATACCCGGCTTTTTTGGACGATTATGCTTTTTTGATACAGGCATTGATCCTGTTGCAGGAAGTCACTGCAGATGCGAAATGGTTGCTCAGGGCCAAAGGACTTACTGAATGGGTCGTATCTAATTTCAGCGAATCTGAAACCGGATTTTTTTATTTTACCAAATCAGGGCAAAACGATGTGATCGTGCGCAAAAAAGAGATATATGATGGGGCCGTTCCTTCCGGCAATTCTGTGATGGCGTACAATCTTTACCAACTTTCCATATATTTTGACAGGCGGGATTGGAAAGAGAGGAGTTTGAAGATGGTAAGTTCTCTCGGCGAATTAATCTCCCGGCATCCTACGTCTTTTGGAATTTGGGCCTGCCTGCTTACAGAGCTGACGACAGGTACTTACGAGATAGCCATACTGGGCAATAACTACCAAAGATTGCATATGGAATTGTTTGATTATTACCTTCCTCACAAGGTGTTGATGGCATCAGATATTGAAAATGACGAGTTCCCGATGTTTTTGGGCAAACTAGTCCAGGAAAAACCAATTATTTATTTGTGCAAAGACTATAAGTGCCAGCAACCCGTTAGTACAATTAAACGTTTTATGTCGCTGATAGCCAGCGATTGAAAACAGCAATTAATTTTCTGTTAAGACAATAAAGCGGATTTGTTTTGCGTTTGAAAATTTACTGCGTAAAACCCGATTTGAATAGAAAAAAATAAATAGTAACGTTGTGTTAACGAAGAAACCAAAATATTATATTTGCCCAATACCCTTTAAGTATATGAAGAAACCGAAAACCCCCTACTATCCCGTGTTTGCACTTGTTTGCATTATAATGCTTTCAAGCTGTGGCAAGGGAAGCAAAGGTAAAGGAGGCAGCTCCCTACCCAATGATGGCCAGGTCCATGGAGTATCTCCTGGAAACCGGTATAGTTTGCCAAAGCCTCCGGGCATGGTCTATATCCCCCAGGGTACCTTCCATATGGGTCCTAGTGATGAGGATCCGGCTTATGCCTTCAGTTCCCGCAACCGTTCCATATCCATTAGTGGATTCTGGATGGACGCGACTGAAATTACCAACAATGAGTATCGTCAATTCGTTTTCTGGGTACGTGACTCTGTCGCTGCCCGTAAACTGGGCTACGTAAAGGCCGGTTCAGATGGTGTCGAATACGTAGACAGGGTGAAAATGAAAACCATGAAATGGGACGATCCAAAGGTGGTTGAAGCTCTTGCCAGCACCGATCTTATTCTTCCTCCGGATGACAGAATATTCGGTAAGAAAGAGATCGATCCTACAAAGATCATCTATCATTCAGAGGTGTTTGATCTGAAAGAAGCTGCAGCAAGATCAAGTATGGGTAAACCCCGTTCAAAATTCATTGTCAGGAAAGACGTTCCAATTTATCCCGATACATTGGTTTGGATACGTGACTTTGCTTATTCTTACAATGAGCCGATGACCAAGCGCTATTTCTCACATCCTGCTTTTGGTAACTATCCTGTAGTAGGAGTGAACTGGAAACAAGCAACAGCTTTTTCAGAATGGAGAACTCACTACCTGAATTCATGGTTGGATGGTAAAAAGAGAGTTCAGGAATCTGATTTCCGTCTTCCGACGGAAGCACAGTGGGAGTATGCAGCCCGCGGTGGTCGCTCACAATCGATGTTCCCCTGGGGTAACTATTACCTCCGTAATAAAAAAGGATGTCTCATGGCCAATTTTAAACCTGGTCGTGGTAACTATCCTGAAGATGGCGGATTCTATACTGTACGTGCCGATGCTTATTGGCCCAACGATTATGGTCTGTATTGTATGTCAGGTAACGTGGCAGAATGGACATCAACTATCTACTACGAAGGACGTAACAATTTCCAGCATGATATGAACCCCGATGTTCGCTGGAATGCAAAAGATGATGATCTCCCGCTGATGAAGCGTAAAATAATCCGTGGAGGAAGCTGGAAAGATGTTGGTTACTATCTTCAAACAGGTACCAGCACTTATGAGTACCAGGATTCTGCCAAGTCTTACATCGGTTTCCGTAATGTAATCGATTTGCCAGCTGCCCCGCGAAAAGGTCGTCGCTGATATTAAATCATGAAATCAATAATGAGGTCGTCTCAGCGACCTCTTCTTTTTTTTAGATACAATTTTTTCTTAGTCTTAGCCGTTTAAGTAAATATTAATAATCCAAAAACGAACCCATTATGTTATTCTTTAAAACCGCAAGAGGTCAGGTAGTCCTCAACTTTATCTTCGCATTTTTCGCAGCCGTGGTAATCCTTGGCGCACTATTCAAAATCCGTCACTGGCCTTATGCTGATGAAGCAATCACCCTGGGCCTGCTGGCTGAAGTAATTGTGTTCCTTGTAATGGCCTTCATGGTGCCTCCTCCGGAAGAACCACATTGGCAGCGTTATTTTCCTAACATCAATGAACATCCTGATGTTGAGAAAGCACGTACAGGTAAATTTGAAGTTACTCCTCTCGCTTTAGGCAATACTGGTGGTAACCCGGCTTTGACTAAAATGGAAGATATGCTTCGTGAAGCTGATATTACCCCGGCAAATCTTGGCCGTTTAGGTGAAAACTTTAAGAAACTTGGCGGAACAGTAGACCAGATGTCAGATATCACTGATATGGTTTCTGCTACCGGTGACTATACCAGCAAAACACGCGAAGCTTCAGTAGCATTAGGACAAATGAAAGATGCTTACGTTGGCGCAGCCAGCAGTATCCAACATTTTAATGCAGCTGCTGACGGCACTAAACAATTCCACGAGCAGGTACAGGTATTAACTAAGAACCTGTCTTCTTTGAATACTATTTATGAACTTGAATTGCAGGATACTAACAATCACCTGAAAGCTATGAACCAATTCTATAGCAACCTGGTGAATGCATCTCAGGCTATGGAAGGAAGTGTTGGTGATGCTAAGAAAGCTCACGACCAGATCGCCTTATTGGCAAATAACCTGGGCCGCCTGAATAGCATTTATGGCAATATGCTGAGTGCAATGCAGGGTCGCAACTAATAAAACTAACAAATAACAAGTTCGTTTTTAAAATCCGAATCCTGTGATTTTTGAAAGTCAAGATCACCATTACTAAAAATTAAAACCATTAATCGTCATGTCACTACCTCGCGAGCCCCGGCAGAAAATGATCAACATGATGTATCTGGTGTTAACAGCACTGTTAGCACTGAATGTATCTGCTGAAATTTTGAATGCCTTTAAAACGGTTAATAGAAGTCTTGAGAATACTAATACTACCGTAAATAAATCTTCAGAGACTATTATGGCTTCCCTGGAGCAGAAAATGACCGAACCTGCTACAGCTGAAAAAGCCCGCATCTGGCAGCCAAAGGCACTACAGGTGCAAGGCTATGCAAAGAAAATTTATTCTTATATACAGGGAATAAAGGATGATATCCTGCGGAAAGCGGGTGGAGATCCAGCGAACCTTGATAAAAGATATAAGGAAGATAATCTCGATATCGCTACCCGTATGATGGTAGACAAAGGAGAAGGAAAGAAATTATTGCAGCAATTGGATGAGTTTAAGAAGAATGTACTTGGAGCAGATCCTGCGATCGGTAAAGAGTTTGCTACCTCGTTGCCAATAGATCTTACAGCTCCGAAATCAGCAGGGAAAAATAAAAGCTGGGAATACTCATATTTTCACATGGTCCCTACAGTTGCCGCACTTACTATTTTGAGTAAATTTCAGAATGATGTAAAGACCTCTGAAAACAGAGTAATTGCTTACTGTCATACTAAAGTGGGAGAAGTTATTGTTCGGTATGATACTTATGCAGCCTTAGCACAAACCAACAAGAGTTATGTGATGCCCGGTGATGAAATGGAAATTACCGCGGGTGTGGG
>JANWHX010000228.1 GCA_025450235.1 Chitinophagaceae bacterium
AGAACCATTGGGCCTTTTTATTCTGACCTGCGCATTATTAAATGGAACGTTATCAGCGGAATTCAAAATTGTCATACAAAGATTAACCAGTGGAAAGGGTGCATCACAGTTCCAAAAAGAAAAATGGGTCACCTGGGCTACGTAGTTATTGCCATTTTTTGTTGCTGTCCCTTCCTGTTTCCAACGACCCGTCGCCTCATCAAAATTCCAGAGGTCGATCGTGGCTGGCGCACTTCCTTGCAAGGACGCCGGAATAGGAAAACTAAGTTCCGCTGTCTTACCTGCTGCAATTTTCAATACCTGCCCGGTATTGCCGGTTAATTCAACCCCAAGCATTCCGAATGTTTCCAACCCCCTTTCTTCATTGGTCGTAGTCACACCGCGGAGATCTCCGGGAACGATATTAGGCAGATCGTTTGAAGTGGGATCGATCCAGGTCATGGCCACATTGACGGTCCCTGAATATGCACTCCCGCCAGCATCGGTCACTGCAGCGGCAGGTACTACCAATTTCCCTCCTCCGGTAATATTGACAGTGCCGCCGGCACCCCCGGCAAAATTTCCTGAAATTGTTTTTGGTAATAACTTAATGCGAACATTATGCGTTCTTCCCGCAGTGGAAATAAATGTGCGGCTCCCTGTAAAATAACCTGCCTTCGTCACCTTCACATATCCGTTAGCTTTGGATAAATTGATATTATTAAAACGAAATGAACCATACCTGTCAGTGGTCGTCATATTCGTTCCACTACTTACAGTGGCACCTTGTATTGGACGGTTGTTGTCATCCACTACTGTTCCCCGGACACTTGCTAACACCTTTATATTGTCATTTACTGCATTGCCATTGTTCGGAGGCGGATTGGCGCTACCGCCGGGATCCTGCAATTCACGCTGGCAACCCAGGATCAAAACCAGCGATAAGGATAAAGTGTAAAAAATAAAACTGGAAAAACAGGGTAAGCTTTTATTCATAATGAAAGGTTTGGTCATAAAGCAGCAATTCGGTTATAAATATAAAAAAATAAGTAGACAACGCCCGATCGGGTATCGTTGCCTGCATATTGTTCGTAATTTTAAGATTCCTAAACATAGTTAATATGGATCAGCGAGTTATCAATCTTTATGACGAGTATACTCATAAACCATTAACCCGGCAGGAGTTTTTACGCCGGCTGGCAATGTTGACTGGCAGCACCGCGGCTGCATTAGCTATTTTGCCAATGATAGAAGTAAACCAGGCACATGCGGCCATCACTTCTCCGGATGATTTGTTTACAGAACGGGTTAAGTATGCGGGTGTCAGCGGGGAAATGGAAGCCTATGTTGCCAGGCCAAAAGAAGACAAAAAGTATCCAACGGTCCTTGTGATTCATGAAAACCGTGGGTTAAACGCCCATATTGAAGATGTGACCCGTCGTGCCGCCAATGCGGGCTACCTGGCCGTTGCACCGAATGCTTTGGCCCCATTGGGTGGAACACCTGCCAATGAAGATGAAGCGAGAACAAAATTCCAGCAATTGAAAGCAGAGGACAACCTGCAGAACTTCATCAAAGCATTTGACTACCTGGGAACAAGAAAAGACAGCAATGGTAAGTATGGTTGTGTTGGTTTTTGCTGGGGTGGCGCTATGAGCAATGATCTTGCAGTAAATGTTCCATCTCTAAAAGCCGCCGTGGCATTTTATGGACGGCAAGCAAAAGCCGAAGACGTGGCCAAGATCAAATCCGCGGTTCAATTGCATTACGGTGCCCTGGATGAAAGGATCAATGCGGGTATTGTCGCATATGAGGAGGCGCTCAAGAAGAATAATATCAAATACGAGCTTTATATTTATGAAGGAGCTAACCATGCCTTTCATAATGATACGGCACCGACACGATATAATGAAGCGGCGGCTAAACTTGCGTGGCAAAGGACGCTCGATTTCTGGAAAAAATATTTGACCTAAACTCAAAAGTAAAAATTCAAAAGTGAAAAACATTACGGTTTGAATTTTTACTTTTTACCTTTGATTTTTTACTTGCAAGCAAAAGATTATTATAAAATATTAGCCCTCCCGCCTTCTGCAACCTTAAAAGAAATCAAATCGGCTTTTCGCCGCCTGGCGCATCAATTTCACCCGGATAAAAATAATCGTGACCCGTATGCGGCGGCCCAGTTTGAATTGATAAAAGAAGCTTACGAGGTATTAAGCAATCCCGCCAAAAAAGAATATTACCTGCAACAAAGATGGTATGACCAGGCAATGTACAAAAAACAGACAGGCATTGTTGTTACACCTGTATCGGTACTAAAACAATTTCTTGAGCTGGATAGACATGTATCGCAATTGGATGTACACCGGATGGACCCCGAAGGCTTGTATGATTACATTTGTCACCTGCTATCTGATGACACACTTGAAAAGTTAAATGCCTTCAACGAATTAGATATAAATAAATCAATAGCCGATTCGGCTCTGAAAAGCAGCCGGTCCCTGCCGTGGATGTACACCCAGCCCTTGTCCGTAAGACTTATGAAATTAAAAACGGATCCAATCACTTTGGAAAAGATCCGCCGATTCGTTCTTCAATCGAAAAAGACTGAGAACTGGAATAAATATAAATTATGGTTGGTATTACTGATCGCCCTGGCTATTTGCTACCTTATCTACGCTACGGGCTCTTAAGGATATTTTGATTCATCGCCTTTTGAAAGCATTTTTTCGATCCTGTGCATAAATCCTGAAACAGGCCCTTCCATTTTATTGGTTCGATCGTCCATGGATTCATCATTAAGGACATCACCCATTTGCATGGCGGCGGGCAAATAAACCAGGATATTATGACGCTGGTCAGCCATAAAAGATCTTATATTATCTACAGAAGGTTTTGTTTTGATCGAATTCTTTAATGTATTTATGGCTTCATCGGCAACATTGACCATCACGCTTTCCGCTTCTCCAGGCATCACCGCGGCATAAAGGGCAACTTTATCCACAGCTGATTTTTCCCTATCCTCGAAAAATGTACCCAGCCAGTCCGGATTATCATTATTTGAAATTATAGCCTGGCATCCTTCATCGGTCCGGGTGAATTTATATAATGCTGCCAATACTGCAGGTATCGCCGCCTGGGCAAGCTTGTCCTGTGATGAACGAAGACTCTTTCCCTTAGTCTCCTGGCTGTTTGGATCTATCTTTTCTAAAGCTGGGAGACCCAGGTTCTTTTGAATAGTTTCAATAATATTGGTTGCCATAACAAATGGTTTAATGATCTATCATTCAGAAAAACTGTGCCACAAACCCCCGGATCGCGGAAAAAGAGGTAACCGCTTCTTTATCTTTGCACTATATGCATTATGTTTCTGCTGACGGATTGACAAAAAGTTATGGCATAACTCCTCTTTTTGAAAATATTTCCTTTCATATTGAAGAAGGCGATAAGATAGCATTGATAGCCAGGAACGGCTCCGGCAAATCTACTTTATTAAAAATATTGGCCGGTAAAGAAACCCCTGATGAAGGAAAATACCGTGTCAATAAAGATGTAGATGTAGTGTTATTTGAACAGGAACCCGAATTCATCGAAGATCGCTCTATTGCCGATAATGTCTTTTTTCATGATCATCCCGTTTTGAATGCAATAAAAGAATATGAAGCGATCAGCGAAGAGCATGAGCCGGAAAAACTGAATGCTGCCATTATTAAAATGGATGACCTGGGTGCATGGGATTTTGATGCAAAGGTAAAACAGGTGCTTAGCAAACTGAATATTCATAACCTTAGTCAGATCGTAAACACACTAAGCGGCGGTCAACGAAAAAGAGTGGCTCTTGCCAAAACTTTAATTGACATCGGCTTTGAACATAAGCATGTGTTGCTTCTGATGGATGAGCCAACAAACCACCTGGACGTTGAAATGGTCGAGTGGCTGGAGCACTATTTGGATAAGGAAAATGTTACGCTCCTGCTTGTGACACATGACCGTTACTTTCTTGAAAATGTTTGTAGAGAGGTATGGGAATTGGATAAAGATAATCTGTACACATATACAGGTGACTATGAAAATTATCTGGAAAGAAAGGCTGCGAGAATAGAAAATGAAGAAGCCAGTATTGACAAAGCAAAGAACACCTATCGCAAGGAACTGGAATGGATGCGTAAGCAACCAAGGGCAAGGACCGTAAAAAGTAAAAGCCGGCAGGATAATTTTTATGAAATTGAAAAGCAGGCAAAAAAAAGAATTGAAGACCGGAAGGTAGAATTGCAAATGAAGATGAACAGGCTTGGCGGGAAAGTAATTGAATTAAAAAAGATCTATAAGAGTTATGGTGACAAACAATTATTAAAGGGATTTGATTACACGTTCAAAAGAGGTGAAAGAGTTGGCGTTGTTGGTAAAAATGCCGTTGGTAAAACTACATTTACCAATATCCTGCAGGGCATTGAACAACCAGACAGCGGTAAGGTAAATGTTGGAGATACGGTCATATTTGGAAACTATTCGCAACAGGGTTTGGTGGTAAAAGAAGATATGAGAGTAATTGAGTATGTTAAAAATATCGCTGAGCACTTCCCGTTGTCGACAGGTGGTTCCCTAAGCGCGGCCCAGTTCCTCGAATTATTCTTATTTGATCCCGACAAGCAATATACTTATATAAGCAGGCTGAGCGGCGGAGAAAGAAGAAGGTTGCTCTTGCTTTCTGTTCTATTCCGCAATCCAAATTTTCTCGTTCTTGATGAACCAACCAATGATCTTGATCTCCCTACCCTTGGCGTTTTGGAAAATTTCTTAACTGAGTTTCCAGGATGCCTGGTCATTGTTTCCCACGACCGGTATTTTATGGACAGGCTCGTTGATCACTTATTTGTTTTTGAAGGTGATGGTGTGATCACCGACTTTCCGGGAAATTATTCGCAATATAGGATATGGCAGAAGGACCAGGAGCAGTTGGCGGTAGACAGTAGGCAGTCAGCAGTCGGCAGTCTGCAGTCTGCAGTCGGCAGTTCGCAGTCGGCAGTTGGCAATCGGCAGCTGGCCGTCGGCGGCAACAAAAAACAACCGTCTTTCAAGCAGAAACGCGAATTTGAATTATTGGAAAAAGAGATTGCCGAACTGGCAAAAGAAAAAAAGGATATAACTGATAAATTGAACAGTGGAAATACAGCGTTTGAAAAATTGCAGCAACTCTCCCTCCGCATTGGTGAGGTGGAAAGATTATTGGATGAAAAAGAATTAAGGTGGCTGGAGTTAAGCGAATCGATGTGATAAATATCAATATTTGCGGCTGACTTGTGTGATTCAGTGAAAATGCATAGCTTCATTCCTCTTCCGCCCCATCCTGACCACAACCTGTCCTTTTATTTATTTTATTAAACAAAACCAAAACAATTACAAAATGAAAAGAATGTTCATTCTCGTAGCATCCTGCATGCTGCTATTTGCCTGCAGCGACGAAAAGAAAGAGGAAGCCAAAACAGAGGACTCATCCAAATCTACCACGGCCTCTACAGACAAGAAGGCAGCGGCTGAAATATTGGATCTGAGTATGGCCGATCCGATAAAAAAATCCTGGGCAGCTTTCTCCAAAGGAGATGTTGACGCGATGTCTGCCGATTTTGATGATAACATTTTATATAACTGGTCCGGTGGGGATAGTGTGAGGGGCAAAAAAGGGATCCAGGATTATTATAAAGGACGGTGGAATTTGATTCAGTCGGTGAGTTTTTCCAACGAAATTGTTCTCCCCCTGCAGGTAAACGAAAGTCAGCAGCCAAAATATGCTCCCCCCGGTAAATGGGTCCTTTATTGGGCAATGACCGATGTGGCGTATAAAAACGGTAAAAAAATAAGCTTCTGGTCTCATACGGTAAATCACTTCAACGATGCCGGAAAGATAGACTACATAGGTCACTACATGGATCGGCATCCCATAATAGAAGCTACTAAGGACATGGCGAAATAGTACTAGTAAGGAACCGATATACAAGTTTAAAAAGCGGTGAGGAAATAATCTTCGCCGCTTTTATTTTGCCCAGTCGCTTCCCTCCCGGTCCTTTCATCAAAAACTATTCAATCAGGTCACTGTAAGACCTCTTTGAATAATATGTGTACCCTTTGGAATCATGTGCAGTTCCGCAGAGAACGGAATGAATAAAACCATTCAGTTCCACCTGTACGGTATGAAATATCTTCCGTTCGGGATTGGTCCTAAAAAAGAATTGAATGTTGCCTTTAGCTGATTTATAAATTATCAAACTATCGTCCTGCACCTTTTGAAAAGAAAAGTCCCTGCGCAGGTGATCCAGGAAAAGTTTGCTCCTGTACCAGGTGCCGCCGGTAGCGGAAACAAAAGGTTTTCCGTTTAGTAGAGCCACGCTATCGTTGTATGCAAAAACATTGAGAGCAGAACCTTTTACCGTAGTCAACCATTCTTTGAATTTTGGATAATAACTGCTGTCATATCCGTAATCGCTATCCAAAAAACTTATTCGTTTGATCTTAGAAGGGATCTTTTCAAATGCCGCAATATATCCAAATATAAAACTACCACCGCCGCTATGACCGTTCAGGTATATTTCTTTTCTTTTTCCACCAATCAAACCAGTCAAGGAATCAACAAGCTGGGGAATTGATTGCTTGAAATCCGGGTGACGTTGTTTCCATGCCGGCCAACTCTTAAGATTATTCTCTAAATAAATGACCACAAAATTCATTTCCTTTAGTTGTTTCCTGATGAACTTAGTTTGAGCCCTGATATGCTGAATGTCGAAATGCCAGTCGTCTCCTTCTTTCATCCTTTTTCCCATAGTTTGCTCTGTTGTATTCCCATTGGGCAATGCAAAAAATGTAATGATAGTAGTTTTTCGCCTCTGCATTTCTGCAGGCTTATCAATAGTGACGCGTACGCTGTCTTTGGCGAAGAATGAAAAAATAATATCGGGTGCCTGGGCAACAACAACCCGACTGGTCAATACAAAAAGAGTTACATGTAAAATTCTCACAATCAGAATTTCCGGTAAGTTACATGATCGTTTCATCTTTTATTATTCAACTTATCGTATAGTTACGGGTGGATAACCCTGTTGAAAAGATTAAACAAATCCTAAACGCTAATTTCCAAATTATTGGAAAGCTCCGCGGTGGTATCGTAAAAACACATATGGTTAATCCTTGCCGTTACCAATTTTCTTGCTACTTTCGACTTGTATTCAACCCAATTCCTGCGATAAAACAACTCCATTATCCGGATTGTTAACTTAAATCGTAACCTCTATGATGAGCAGGAATTTTACTCCCGAACAAGACCTTATTGACAAGCTTTCCGTTGGTGACGGACCCGCACTAGAAGAACTCTCCCGCCGGTATGGCTATTCTCTCTATTCATATTGCATGGCCAAGTTGAATTCCCCCGAAGATGCCAGGCGAATCGTAAGGAATATTTTTATTTCACTCTGGGAAAACAGGGACCGGTTGCCTGAGAATTTCTCACTGTCGGTGCATCTTTACACGGAGGTTCGCAAATCCATTGTACAATGTGTCAACAACAAATTGAAGACAAGTACAAATATACAGTCGATCGAAAAGCAGGTCATTCCCGGCTTTAGCGTCAGGGAATTGCAAAAAGCAAAAGAATTCGTGCATACCGGCAGTGAACAAAAATCCAAATACTATATTTCTGCAGTAAAAAACAGGGACTATGAAGACCAATGGTGGAATAAGTATTTTATCCCCGCCATTAATTTGAAAGGCTTAAAGCATGGTCTGAAAAGCATGCTTAACATGTGGTAATGATCTATTGACTTCATATTTTCAATGTAGTGTTATGACAACAGAAGTATTAAGAGAAAAAACGGGCAGGTATCTGCGTGGCGAATCCGTGCCTTCAGAAAAAAGACAAATACAAACATGGTTATCCTGTACGAAGGATAAAATGGAATTCATCCCGGCGAAAGAAAAGGAAAAGATCCAAACGGAAATTGTGGCAGATATCCACGCTTACATCACCTATTCGGAATTCAATCCTGAACCTAAGCCCTGGTGGAGAAAATTCACAGCCGCTTTTTAACTGCAGCAAGAACGTCGTCCACCTCAATTTTCTGCATGCATTTAAAGTGTCCGAGGGGGCATTTATCATACCCTATCTTCGAACAGGGCCGGCACCTTAGCTTATTCACCTGTAAAATATCATACGGCTTATTACCGCCGTCGGGGTTCGAACCGCCGACGGAGTTAGTACCATAATAAGGATACATACCAAAGGATGGAACCGTATTTCCCCAGAGAGATACTATCGGTCTCTTGTAAGCAGCAGCAATATGCATTAAGCCTGTATCATGTGTAACAACAATCTTCGCTTTGCGAATCAGGTCGGCGCTTTCATTGATACTGAATTTGCCGCAGGCATTATATATTTTGACGGGGTCGGCTGAAGCAATTTCTTTTCCATTTTCGGCATCGTCGTTTCCCCCAAGGATGATTAGGGGATGATCCATTTGGGTGGCAAATTCTTTCCATTTATTTACCGGCCATTTCTTAGTGCCATGCGCAGCGCCGATCACGCAGGCAATATAACCGGCATGATGGGAAGCAGGGATATCTTGCTTATGCGTTTCATCTTTTGAAGAAATAAAATAGTCAAGACCGGCGCCGTCATTTTTTACACCAAATGATTTTAGGGTGGCGAGGTAACGATCCACAATATGAACTTTTGGAAGGACATTCAACTTTAAACTGGTGTAGATATATTTTTCAATGTTCAGTTTATAAAAAGAAAATGATTTTTTGGCTAGTTCTTTTTTTACGCCAAGCGTGCGGACATTATGATGAAGATCGATGACATAGTCGTAATTTTCTTCCTTTAATTCATGTATCATCAATTCACGGCTATGTGCCAGCACGTGAAGCTTATCGATAAACGGATTGTGCTCGACAACGGATCGAAAAGAATCTTTGGTCAGAAAATGAACTTCCGCACCGTCCACCTGTTTTTTTAAACAGCGTATGACCGGCGTAGTGAGAACAATGTCGCCAATGGAGGAAAAACGTATGAGGAGAAACTTTGCCACTTCTTACTGTTTGCGTCTTTAATAATAAACCTATAAGGTTTTTCAGGATACCTCAAACCGCGGTGAAAATCTTAATAAACCTTATAGGTTTTGTACGAAGAACAATTAAGGAAACTATTCTTCTGCTTCAACATAATTCAGATCCTTATGAAATGTCTCTTCCGTAAAATAAGCTGCCACTAGTGTAATCGACATCACGATAACGCCTGCGATGATCCCGCTTCTTACAATATCCCATCCCCAGCTCTTCTGAAATAAATCCAGGAACATGATATTAATTAAAGGCAATGCGCCTCGCACCATGTTGGGAATAGTAGTCGCTGCCGTCGCGCGAAGATTGGTTCCGAACTGTTCAGCACCCATGGTGACAAATATGGCCCAGAAACCAGTGCTGAACCCTAATAATGCACAAGCTATATACATGGTAGTATCAGACTGGACGAATCCGCTGAAGAAGAGAATACCTGAAAGGATGGCCAATAAATAAAACAGATAAAGTGCTTTCTTCCGGCTTTTGAAATACTGGCTGACAAATCCAACCAATATATCACCTATGGCTATGGCCGCATAAGCATACATAATCGCACGCCCCGATTCAATTTGATTTCCCTCATAAAAAACGTTGGCAAACCGGTTACTGTAGTTTACGAGGATGCCAATTACATACCAGGTAGGCAGCCCAATTAATATTGCCAGGATGTATTTTCTAAAACGGGCGGCGTTTGTAAAAAACATAAAGAAATTGCCTCTTGAAATATTTTGCTGCCTTACTTGTTTGAACATTCCACTTTCAGCTACCGTAATTCGTAAAAACAATAACAAAATCCCCATAACGGCCCCGATCTTATAGCATAGTCGCCAATCATTGTCGGTAAACTTGAATGTGAAATAAGCGGCTACTGCCCCAAACAACCCAATACCTGCCACTAGTGACGTACCGATACCTCTTTTAGCTTTTGGCAACAACTCACTGACAAGTGTGATACCCGCTCCTAATTCACCGGCAAGTCCAATGCCTGCAGCAAATCTTGCATAAGCGTACTGATCTGTGTTTTCAACAAAGCCGGTAATGAAATTTGCGATCGAATAAAGTATTATAGAACCAAACAATACCGATAGCCTTCCCTTCTTATCTCCCATAATACCCCAGATGATACCACCGATCAACAAACCGAACATTTGCCAGTTGATGACTTTCGTACTTGCCGCCAACACCGCTTTTCCATCTGTCATGACTACACCGAGGTCTCGCAGACTTGGTTCCCTCACAATGGTAAATAATAGCAAGTCATAGATATCAACAAAATACCCCAGCGCTGCCACTATTACAGCTATATTGAAAATGGAAGCTGGTTTTGATTGTTCCATGTTCCGTCAGGAATTTGAATCTTTGATTGTAGGATCAGTGATTGCCGGATTAGGCGGTAACGGATTAGTGGGTGGCTTCTTTGTCCGCGAAAATATTTTGATCAACACCGGGGCTGTCGTTACCAGCACAATGCCCAAAACAATTAATTCAAGATGGTCCTTTAAATCAAAATCAAATTGTTTTAAAATCCATTTTTGCAGGAAATAGCCGGAGAATAACATACTAAACACCCAGGCAATGCTGCCCACAATATTAAAAAAATGAAACTTCTTCCTGTCCATTTGAACGATGCCTGCGATAATCGGCGCGAAAGTTCTTATAAACGGCAGAAACCTGGCGCCGATGATAGCTACTCGCCCATATTTTTGATAAAACTCATTCGCCTGGTATAAATATTTTTTCTTAAACAGAAACCGGTCTTTCCATGTGTACATGGCCGGACCTACTTTGCGGCCGGTCCAATAACCAACCGAATTTCCGAGAACGCCGAAAAAAGAAATCAACCCCAATAGTACGAGCAGGTCAACCCATTCAGTGCTTATACTTCCCATGCCAATAAGATCCAGGAACTGATAAGCGAGCCCCGGCTTTACTTCACCCGTCTTGGTTGTTATTTCATGGGCGTAGATACCGGCGACAAATAAAAGTGAATCTCCCGGCAAGAAAAATCCAACAAACAGACCTGTTTCTGCAAAAACTACAAATAATAATAACCACAAGCCTCCATTCTCAATATACCACTGCGGTTGCAACAAATTGGTCCATGTAAATGCTTCCAATAATACTATATGCATAAAGTTCAGTTCTGATTTGTTTTCATAGTTATGTCCTCACCGATGGTTGTAACTCTCCCTCCCACTTGCTGACAACGCTTGTCGCGAGCGCATTGCCCAGCACATTTGTTCCCGTCCTGAACATATCGCAGAAATGATCGATCGGCAAAATCAGGGCAATTCCCTCGGGGGGTATTTTAAACATCGCACACGTAGCGATGACTACCACCAGGGATGCCCTGGGCACACCAGCTACTCCTTTACTCGTCAGCATCAGTACCAATAGCATCGTGATTTGCGTGCCAGTATCGATATGAATCCCATACACCTGTGCAATGGTAATGCTTGCAAAGGTCATGTACATCATGCTTCCGTCGAGGTTAAATGAATAACCAAGGGGCAGAACGAAAGCTACGATCTTGTCTTTGCAACCAAAACGTTCCAGTTCTTCGGTCAGTTTCGGAAATACAGCTTCGCTGCTGGTCGTACTGAATGCGATGAGCATCGGCTGCGCTATATGTCTTAACAACGATGGAACCCGATTTCGTAAAATCAAAAATCCAACGCTCAGCATTATGATCCACAATAACACTATACCGACAAGGAAATACAAAAGGTATAGAGCATAAAAACTAAACACTCCCAGGCCTTTAATAGCGATCACAGCTGCAATAGCTCCAAACACACCGAGCGGAGCAAAGTTCATCACATAGCCCACCATTTTTAAAATAATATGCGAAGCGATCTCCAGTGCATGTATAAGCGGTTTGGCATAAGTTCCCAGTGCCGTACAAGCCACACCAAAGAAAATACTAAAGATGACGATCTGCAGGATCTCATTGGTCGCCATCGCCTCAAAAATGCTTTTGGGAAAAACATGCTCCACAAATTTTTGCACCGAGAAGTCTTGTGTTTTTCCTACCAGTTCTCTTGCGCCGGCAGTATCCGCGATGCTAAGATCGATAGCGGTGCCCGGATGAAAGAAATTTACTAACACCAGGCCGAGCAATAAACTAATGAGAGACGCCGAGATGAACCAGAGCATCGCCTTGCCTCCTACCCTTCCAACGGATTTTAAATCGCCCAGCTTTGCTATACCGACAACCAATGTGGTAAATACCAGTGGTGCGATGATCATTTGAACAAGACGAAGGAAAATTATCGTGAGAAGTTTGATGTTTGTCGAGAACTTATTAATAAAGTCCGGAGACGTTTGTTCATGGACATAATATCCGAGACCCACACC
>JANWHX010000229.1 GCA_025450235.1 Chitinophagaceae bacterium
TACTATTCTTACTACAATACTCCCATATTTTTTTTGAGTATTCCACATTCAGTTTTTCATGAACCGTGTAGTCAAACTCGGTCGTGTCTGTTCTAGCACCCAGGTGAAATATGAAATCAACAGAAGGATTTTCAATATCGAGCCATTCAAATAAATTATCGCGCTCTACCCTTACCCTGTATTTCTTACTATGGAGGTTCAGATCTTTTTCTTCTTCGTCGAATTCGTCGGCAAGAATTAAGTCTTCATAGCCTTTTTGATTCAGGAAACTCACCATGCAGCTTCCAATAAAGCCGGCCGCACCTGTGACTATAATAACTGAATTACGATCCATTAGATGAAAGTTAATCTTCACGAAAGTTTGATATACAAGAAAAAGATAAACAGTATGATGGTCAGGACAAACATGCCCATATAATTACTGAAAGGTTCCTGTACAAGCTCCTGATATTTTTTCTTTGAAAATAAAACGCGGACAGCCGCGCCGATATAATTAAAAAAACCACCGGTTATAAATTCGAAAAATCCATTGAGGAAATTCTTCATACAGTTCAGAGCGGAATTAATGCAGCGCCGGCTGATTCTTTCGACAAATAATTTTCAATAGCCGTGTCATATTTTTCCTGCCACCAATCGATGGTGCCCCAGAAATCACCATCAATAACTATCTCCCCCGTAGTGACGACACCTGCTTTTTCGAAAGGAATATCTCCCACCACATTTTCAAATGCTTCCATTTTATCCAGCGCGACACTAACCGCAATGCGGCTCTGGCCTTCTCCAAACAGCCATGCGTCCTTCCTGCGGCCACTGGTAATTACGGAAAATCCGAATTCACAGTTAAACGCGCTTTCGCACAATGTCACGAACAAACCACCTTCGCTAACATCATGTGCTGACCTGATCAATTTCTTAGAAATGAGCTCACTGACCCTTTGCTGCAAATTAAGTTCATCATCAAGGTCAAAATGCGGAGCTGGTGAAAATTCAACTCCGTGAATTTTAGTTAGGTACTCAGAACAATTAATGTCATCTGTAATGTCGCCCAATACATAAATAATATCGCCTTCATTCTTAAAATCCAATGTCATCTTTGATTGAATATCTTCCAGCAGGCCCACCATGCCAATGGTAGGTGTGGGATAAACAGGGCCGTCCGGGTTCTGGTTATAAAAACTCACATTGCCGCCCGTCACCGGTGTATCAAACTTTCTGCAGGCATCACCCATTCCTTTGATGGCATTCACAAACTGGTAATAGACTTCGGGGTCGTAAGGATTTCCAAAGTTCAAACAATTTGTAATACCAAGTGGCTTTCCCCCACTGCACACGATATTCCTGGCAGCTTCACTGACAGCAATCATGGCCCCTTTATATGGATCTGCAAATACATAACGGCTGTTGCAATCCGTAGTGACAGCAATTCCTTTTTTGGTTCCTTTGACTGCAACGATTGCTGCATCTGAGGGCAGGTTAGTTGAAGAATTTACCGTACCTACCGTACTATCATATTGTGTGTATATCCATCGCTTGGATGCAATGGAAGGTAACTGGATGATCTGCTCGGCTATAATTTTGAAATTGCCCGGCACTTCAATGGATGACGGATCAAATTTTTTAATCTCCCTAAAATATGCGGGTTCGCGATATTCTCTTTCATATTGTGGCGCGCCACCCCCTAATACAAGTTCATGGGCAGGTAGTGAAGCTTCTAATTCACCATTCAGATAAAAATTCAACAAGCCATCATTTGTCACTTCGCCAATAACCGAACAAGGAAGATCCCATTTTTCAAAAACTCTTTTTACTTCTTCTTCCCTTCCTTTTTGTGCAACCAATAACATTCGCTCCTGGCTTTCACTTAATAACAGTTCCCAGGCTTTCATATTTTTTTGCCTTGTCGGAACTTTATCCAGGTCAATTTTCATCCCTGATCCGCCTTTTGCACTCATCTCGGATGTGGAGCAGATAATTCCCGCTGCTCCCATGTCCTGCATTCCTATGACAGCGCCGGTTTGAATTACTTCGAGACAGGCCTCCAATAATTTCTTCTCCTGGAAAGGATCGCCTACCTGAACAGCAGGTAAATCCTGTGCACTCTCTTCCGTTATATCTGCTGATGCAAATGATGCTCCACCGATCCCGTCTTTTCCCGTCGCACTTCCAACAAAAAGCACCGGGTTGCCTTCACCCTTTGCAATGGCAGAAACAGTCTCACCGGCTTTAACGATTCCGACACTCATTGCATTCACCAAGGGATTGGTATGATAACATTGATCAAAATAAATCTCACCGCCAACTGTCGGCACTCCAAAACAATTTCCATAATGACCAATACCATGCACGACACCGGCAAGCAAGTGTTGGGTTTTATCTTCTTCAAGGTTTCCAAACCGCAACGAGTTAAGCGCCGCAATCGGTCTTGCACCCATGGTAAATATATCGCGATGGATTCCTCCCACACCCGTTGCTGCTCCCTGGAATGGTTCTATAGCGGAAGGATGATTGTGTGATTCGATCTTAAAGACCAACCCCAATCCATCGCCGATATCCATTAATCCGGCATTTTCTTCTCCTGCCTTAACCAACATTCTTCCTCCGTCTCTCGGCAAGGTCTTTAACCATTTAATGGAGTTTTTATAACTGCAATGTTCACTCCACATGCCTGAGAACGCACAGAGCTCATTGAAATTCGGAAGCCTCCCTAGTTTTTCTTTGATGAGTTCGAATTCCAGTTCGGTGAGCCGTAATTGCTGCGCTGTTTTTACAGTTACTTCCATATAGACTTTGTCGATGTTAAATTCAAGAGTTGCAAAGCTACGATATTCAGTCTACAGTCGTCAGTCGGCAGTCCGCAATGAGCCCCACAGTCAATCCACAGAATCGGCCACAGTTCACAGCGGCCAGTTCACGGCCTATAATCCAAACTATTCAGTCGTACAAAACGGTCATCAACAGCAATTCAGCAATGAACAGTACAAGTAATTTACTATTGATTGAGATGTTGACTCACCTATATTGATTACTGCTGATTGCTAACTGCCGACTGTGAACTGGGAACTGTTGACTGATGACTGTCGACTGAACTTAAATACTTATTTTGCAACGCTAAACACATGCATTCTTGGAGTACCTCCTCTTTATTGGTTATCTTATCTTATTTGCATGGCTTGTCACCAGGGTTAAGTTTTTTACTCATTCTGGTTTAAGTCATGCGCAGTTGGTGATACTTTTCCTGGTAAAGGTCATGGCGGGAATCTTCTACGGATGGATCGGAGTGTACTATGGCAACCTTGCACAAATGCTTGATACCTGGGGCTATCACCAGGTCGGCATCATCGAATACCAGATTTTGAGCAAAAACCCCCAGGAATATTTTGAAAATATTTTTTATAACTCGTATTCCAGTGGCTGGGGAGATTTTTTTGGCTCCTCTGATTCGTATTGGAACAATCTGAAAGGAAATGCTTTTGTCAAACTGCTTTCCGTTTTTGATATTCTCAGTTTCGGACATTATTATGTAAACGTCATCTTTTACTCTTTCATATCATTATTTGGGCCGATTGGAATCTTCAGGGTAATGAGCGACGTGTTTCCCGGAAAAAAATTAGCCGTATTACTGGCAACTTTTTTCATTCCCTCTTTTATTTATTGGACCAGTGGTGTGCATAAAGAAGGACTGATCTTCCTGGGCATCAGTCTCATTATTTACCACCTCTATTTCGGCTGGAAGCAAAAAAAATATACAATTACGAGGTGGCTGGGTGTCTTGCTGGGACTTGCAATATTATTTATTCTGAGGAATTTCCTAATGCTCCTTATTATTCCCGCAGTTTTGGCCTGGTTGCTGGCAGC
Organism: Chitinophagaceae bacterium; assembly: GCA_025450235.1. Classification (GTDB taxonomy): domain Bacteria; phylum Bacteroidota; class Bacteroidia; order Chitinophagales; family Chitinophagaceae; genus VBAT01. Next base: position 3,856 of record JANWHX010000229.1, read on the forward strand.
CCACTGGCCCAGGTACGGTCTCCGGATCTTTATGTCCGTTTACTTATTTTTCGGAGTTCTATTTTTCACTGCCCGGCATATTGACACCAGTCTTGACTTTCCGCAGGCTGTCGTAAATAAACAACAGGCATTTTTGCGTATGCAGGGCGGAGGATCCACTATTCCAATCAAAGAACTGAAACCGGAGTTTTCAAGTTTTTTGAAAAATACCCCGCAGGCTATTACGCTATCTTTTTTAAGACCCTATCCTTCCGACGTGCATCACCTTCTTTCCCTTGCAGCCTCGCTGGAGATCTACTTACTGCTTCTGTTGTTTTTACTTTTCTTATTGTTCAGAAAAAAGAACGGGGCACTGTCAAGTAACGCAATATATCTCAGTCTATTTCTTTCATTTTCGATTCTCCTTGCGATTGGGTTCAGCATTAATAACCTTGGAGCCATTGTTCGTTATCGTAGCATCGTCGTTCCTTTATTGATGATTCCCATAGTTACACGAATCGATTGGAAAAAAATTGAAACGATTTTTTACGGCAGAAACAAAAACAATTCCCCAACCACAGCTGCATGATCAATTACCTTGATATAATCAGGTCGGCGTGGACAGGATATGATCCTTCAAGAATGATCCAGACGATAGAAGATATCAGTCCTATGGTTTCTACCAATCGCGTATATAAGGTCACATTTACTGATGAGGACTTCATTATTGCCAAATTATCCTCTTTCGGTAAATATGAACATTTCAAAGAAGATCACCGGATCATTCATTCACTTAGCAATAATCTCCTTTATCCTTTTGAAAATTTGCTGGCAAGAAGTTTATTAAAGAATAACCGGGTTTATACTTATCGTTACCGAAAGGGAAAAACTGACGCCTGGGTAGTATTTTATAATCCCAGCCGGGTGATGCAGCGCATGCCACGCCGGTTACAAGAGGGTCATATCCGGAATTTCGGAAAACAGATCGCTAAATTTCATTTGGCCTGCAGCCGTATCCGTAATGTCTTGCCAAAAAGCGGCAAAACTTTAAGAACTGATATCAATACTTTGCTGGAGCAACTGGAAAAAAATGAAAAGCAATTTGGAAATAAAGCGCAGGGTGAGCTGATCAAATATCATTGTGAACAGTTTTTGAAAAACAGGACGAAATGCAACGCAGGCGCTTTTGAGATCATACCGGTTTTTATTGACTGGAACATTGGCAATTTTTCGGTGGTCGATAATTTTGAACTGTTCAGCCGCTGGGACTATGATTGGTTCCGCATGAGCAGCCGGATGCTGGATTTTTATTTTTTCAGTCGTGTCGTAAGTGATGCCGGCGACCGCACCGTATTTAGCTATCTCATAGATCCGATGGCGGAAGACAGGTTCATCATCTTTTTGAGTGAATATCACAAAATAAATCCCTTTATCGCTGACGAGATTCGTTTCCTAAGAGAAGTATATCGCTTTTTTATACTTAACTATGTGGTCAAGAATGGCGATTATTTTTTTAGCGAACAGTATGCAAAAAAACTGAAAGCAGAGGCGCTGGATATTTATCTTCCGTCCGTGGACAGAGATTTCGATCCTGAAAAGATCATTGATCACTTAAAAATCCGGTCTTAAAATAAATTGAGGTCACCAAAAAGCACCGAATGGAAAATTTCAAATCACTGGCAGAAAAATATAAGGTCATTTTTTTTGATGCATATGGTGTGATCAAGAATTATAAAGGATTGATACCGGGCATTGAAAAAACTTTTGCCTGGCTGAAGGAGCAGAATAAAGCCTATTATGTCATCACCAATGATGCAAGCCGCAGCCCAGAACTGTTAGCAGAAGCCTTTCATAAGGGCGGTTTACATGCCATTACTGCTGATCGCATTATTTCATCCGGGATGCTCGCCAAAGAATTTCTCGATCTGAAAGTAAAGAAAGGCCTGATCGCTTATCTCGGAACGGAAGAGTCGGCGCACTATATCGAACATCCCGGTTTGGATACGCTTCCTTTGCAACAAATGAACGAAAATAACATCAACGATATTACCGCTCTTGTTTTGTTGGATGATGAAGGCTTTGACTGGATGGAAGGGTTAAATAAGGCGGTGAATCTACTTCGGCGGCGACCAATACCTGCCATCATAGCAAACCCGGACGGTGCATACCCGATGTCAAAGAAAGAAGTAAGTATTGCGATTGGTGGTCTCGCATATATGGTCGAAAAAATAACCGGAAAAAAATTCATACGGTTTGGTAAGCCGGATTCACAGATCTTCATGTTTGCCTGGGAATATATTGTACAACATCACCAGGGTTTAACGAAAAAAGACATATTGATGGTTGGAGATACCCTACACACGGACATTTTGGGAGGCAACAAATTTGGTCTTGATACAGCACTTGTGCTGACCGGAAATCTGCTGCCGGAAGATTATGAATCCCGGATTTTCTCATCCGGCATCATTCCCACCTTTATCTGCGAATCAGCCATTATTTGAATTATAAAAAAATATAATTCGAATTTATTTTTACGTTTCCGTCAAAAAACTGCTCTGGACTGGGATAATTATTCACTTTTTTTGAACCATGACCCCATTTTTTAGCATTATTTCGTTAAACTTGCACAAATTAATTTTTTAAAGACTAAACCCCTTCCACTATGGCAGTAAAGCTTGAATATGTTTGGCTAGATGGTTATAAACCCACGCAGAGCCTTCGAAGTAAAACAAAGTTGGTAAAAGAGTTTAACGGCAAAGTGGCAGATGCCCCAGGCTGGAGTTTTGATGGTTCTTCAACTGAGCAGGCGCCAGGCGGATCATCCGACTGCCTGTTAAAGCCCGTTTTTGTAGTGCCGGATCCACAGCGTAAGAATGCTTACCTGGTAATGTGTGAAGTAATGAATGCCGATGGAACACCACATGTTTCCAATGGCAGGGCATTGATTGAGGATGACGATAATGATTTTTGGTTCGGCTTCGAACAGGAATATTTTCTTTGGGATAATAATATAAACAGGCCACTTGGTTTTCCGGCTGGTGGTTTTCCCGGTCCGCAAGGCCCATACTATTGTTCTGTTGGAGCGGCCAATGCATACGGCCGTAACATAATCGAAGAACATCTTGATGCCTGCCTGGATGCAGGATTAAATGTGGAAGGCATCAACTCTGAAGTGGCAACCGGCCAATGGGAATTCCAGATATTTTCAAAAGGCGCAAAACTAGCCGGCGACCAAATTTGGATTGCCCGCTATCTTTTGGAAAGGATCGGGGAAAAATATGGAGTATCTGTTAACTGGCATTGCAAACCACTTGGAGCGCTTGATTGGAACGGAAGCGGTATGCACGCAAACTTCTCTAATAGTTTGTTGAGAAATGCAGGAAAAAAAGAAATCTTTGACAAAGTGTGTGAGGCGTTCCGTCCTGTCATAAAAGAACATATTGAAGTATATGGCGCCGACAATCATTTGCGACTGACTGGTAAGCACGAAACCGCAAGCATCGATGATTTCACATATGGTCTTTCTGATCGGGGCGCTTCCATCCGGATACCGGTAGGTGTGGCTGCTAACGGCTGGAAAGGATACCTGGAAGATCGCCGTCCAAATTCTGCAGCTGATCCATATAAGGTAGCAGCCCGCATTATTAAGACAGTAAAATCTGTAAAGGCTTGATAGGGACAAGACACGCCTTGTCTCTTCGCATATGTTGTCAACAATTATTTCATCCCTTCCCTCTTTGTATGGAAGGGATTTTTTTCCTTTGTTAAAACTTAATTATTTATGTCTCTCCGATTTCATGCATTGGAAAACCTGGCGGGCAATGGCAATACCGAAGTCATCAGCACTCCCAAGATCACCGCGATATTCGGCAGCAATGTTTTTACTTTGAAAACAGCAAGGGAATTTCTTAGTGATGAAGCCTATAAAAGCCTTGTCAGTTCTATCAGATCAGGACAAAAAACCGATCGCGCAATTGCCAACCAGATCGCAAGTGGTATCCGTGCATGGGCAGAAAGCAAAGGTGTTACGCATTTCACGCACTGGTTTCAACCATTAACAGGAACAACAGCAGAAAAACACGATTCATTTTTTACCATAAAAAGCGACGGCACTGCTATTGAACAGTTCGAGGGGGACGCATTGATACAACAGGAACCGGATGCCTCTTCTTTTCCAAGCGGTGGTCTTCGTGCCACCTTTGAAGCAAGAGGTTATACGGCATGGGATCCTTCTTCTCCGGCGTTTATTATGGAGATCGGTAATGGTAAAACACTGTGTATTCCTACCATTTTTGTTTCTTATACGGGTGAATCACTTGATTACAAAGCACCGTTATTAAAGGCATTGGAATCATTAAATAAAGCAGCCGTGGATGTATGCAACTACTTCGACAGAAACGTAACCCGGGTCACTCCCACGCTGGGATGGGAACAGGAATATTTTGTTATTGATGAAGCGATGTTCAACGCACGTCCTGATCTTGTAATGACCGGTCGTACCGTGTATGGTCAAAGTTCTGCCAAGAACCAGCAGCTGGAAGATCATTATTTTGGATCAATACCTGAACGGGTCTACGCTTATATCCGGGATTTTGAGACCGAGTGCTATAAACTCGGTATTCCGTTACGTACCAGGCATAATGAAGTAGCCCCCGCCCAATTCGAAGTGGCTCCCATTTTTGAAGAAGTTAGTGTCGCTGTTGATCATAATTCTTTGCTGATGGATATTATGGATCGTGTGGCACGCCGGCACAAACTGCGGGTACTGCTTCATGAAAAACCGTTTGCCGGGATCAACGGAAGCGGTAAACATAATAATTGGAGTATGGCAACCGATACAGGTGTGAATTTATTAGCGCCCGGAAAGACGCCAAAGACGAACCTTATGTTCCTTACTTTTTTTGTGAACACGATTAAAGCAGTCCACGATTACGCGGATGTGTTAAGAGCATCAATCGCTTCTGCACCCAATGATCATCGTCTTGGCGCCAATGAAGCACCCCCGGCTATCATTTCTGTTTTCATTGGTCAATATCTTTCGAAAGTATTAAGCGATGTAAAGGAAAGGGTCAGCAGCAAATTCGATGAACAGGATGAAAGCATGCTCAAGATCGATATCCACAAAAACATTCCTGAATTGCTGCTTGACAATACCGATCGAAACCGCACATCACCCTTTGCATTCACCGGGAATAAATTTGAGTTCCGCGCAGTAGGTTCTTCTGCAAATTGCGCTAACCCCATGACCGTACTTAACACGATCATGGCGCAAACCCTGAAGCAATTCAAAGAGGATGTGGACAGCCTGATAGACAAAGGTGAGAAGAAGGAGATTGCCATCATGCATGTGATACGTGAATATATCGTTGCCAGCGAAAAAGTTCTGTTTGAAGGCGATGGCTATAGTGAAGCATGGGAAAAAGAAGCTGAGAAAAGAGGTTTGCCAAACGTAAAAACAACCCCGCTCGCTTTGGATGCAATGGTGACAGACAAAGCAAAGATCCTTTTCGAAAGCAATGATGTTTATAGCCACGAAGAACTGGAAGCAAGACATGAAATAGAACTGGAAAAATATATCAAGAAGGTACAAATCGAGAGCCGCATTATGGGCGAACTGGCTACCAGCCATATTTTACCGCCTGCTATTCGTTACCAGACCCTCCTCGTCAATAATATCCGGGGACTGAAAGAAACCGGGCTCCCGGAATCGGCTTATAGTAATCAAAAACAAATATTGGAAAAAATATCAGAGCATGTAAATAGTATCAGTGACCTTGTAGAAAAAATGATCGAAGCCAGGAAGACCAGCAACAATATCGATAATACAAGGGCAAAAGCAATTGCTTACCAAAGCCAGGTTAAGGATAAATTCTTCGATGATATCCGCTATCACGCTGATAAACTGGAGCTGCTGGTAGATGACAGGGAATGGTACTTGCCTAAATTCAGAGAGCTGTTGTTTTTAAGATAGGTTGACGGTTTAAAAGGTTTAAAAGGTTTAAGAAGTTTAAAACATTTCAAAGGTCGCTTCCATTTTATATCATTAATCCTTTCGAAACCTTTTGAACCTTTGAAACCTTTGAAACCACTGAAACCTTTTTTGGTACTTTTTTATCCCGTTTTGTTACTATCTTATCTAAATAATCAGGATTGGTAACCGGTTCTTAAATTCAATCAACTAAGTTTCCATATGAAAAGGCGAACTGCAGTACGAAATATCATTATTATTTCTGCCGGCGCATCGTTGCTGCCCTCCTGTACTTCAATTTCCGATGAAAGCTCCCTTCGTTTAAAACATATACCACTCACCGGTTCACAGGAAAAAATGCTGGCTGAGCTGACGGAAACAATTATTCCAAAAACGAGCAATTTTATTGGAGCAAAGGACCTGAAGAGTCATGAGTTTATCCTGCTCATGGCAGATGATTGCGCCTCGCCGGAGGACCAGAAAACTTTTACTGATAACATGAAAGCATTTGAAGATGCCTGCAAAAAGAAGTTCAATACAACATTTGTAAAGTGTACGCCGCAACAAAAAACTGAGCTCCTGAAAGAAATGGAAGCTAATAAAGATGAAAAAGATAAGGGTGCCAGGTTTTACAGGGCCATAAAAAGTTACACGATCCAGGATTTTACTTCCAGCAGGGAATACCTGACGGATGTGGTAAAATGGAAAATAACACCGGGAAGCAATTTTAAAGGTTGTGTTCCAATATAGATTCTTTTCCGAACGATAACTATGGGAGATAACAATAATACATTTGAAGCAATTGTGATCGGGAGCGGCATGAGCGGTGGCTGGTCCGCCAAGGAATTATGCGAAAGAGGGTTGAAGACATTGCTTCTCGAACGAGGCCGTGATGTGAAACATTTAAAAGATTATCCCACGACCAACACAATGCCGTGGGAATTTCCTCACCGGGGGCGAATCCCGTATGAAATTGCGAAAGACAATCCTGTCATCAGCCGATGTTATGCTTTTAAGGAGGATGCCATGCATTTTTTTGTAAAAGATACCGAGCATCCCTATGTACAGGAAAAACCATTTGACTGGATCCGCGGTTACCAGGTGGGCGGCAAGAGTATTATGTGGGCAAGGTTTACGCAACGCTGGAGTGAATTTGATTTTGAAGGCCCGGCCCGTGATGGTTTTGCCGTAGATTGGCCCATTCGTTATAAAGATCTTGCACCGTGGTATAGCTATGTCGAGAAATTTGCAGGCATCAGTGGCAATAAAGATGGTTTGGATACATTGCCGGACGGAGAATTTTTGCCAGCCTGGGAATTGACATGTGTTGAGAATCATTTTAAAGATGTTGTTTCAAAGAATTACCCCGACCGGCATGTTATCTATTCACGTTGCGCACATCTGACAAAACCGGAACCCATCCATATCGAACAGGGTCGCGGTCAGTGCCAGGCAAGAAATCTATGTCAACGTGGTTGCCCATTTGGTGGTTATTTCAATGCCAATTCGACAACGATTCCATGGGCGCAAAAGACAGGCAACCTCACACTGCGTCCGTTTTCTGTGGTTCATTCTATAATTTATGATGAAGCAAAAGGCAAGGCAACAGGTGTGCGTGTAATTGATTCTAATACCAAACAGGCCACCGAGTATTTTGCTCCATTGATCTTTCTAAATGCCGGCGCCGTTAACACTAACCTCATCTTACTTAATTCGACATCGAAACGTTTTCCCAACGGTTTAGGTAATGATAATAGTATACTGGGAAAGTATTTTGCATTTCATAATTACCGCGCAAGGATTTCGGCCAGGTATGACGGGTACATGGATTTTAAGACCGAACAGGCACGAGCCACCGGGGGAGCTTACATTCCCCGCTTCAGAAATGTAAGAAAGCAGGAAACTGATTTCCTGCGCGGGTATGCCTGTACGTTTAATGCTGCCAGGTACAGGAGTGGGGGCAGCACTGAAGGATTATTTGGTGAAGAGTTGAAAAATAAATTAATGGACACGTCAGCTCCACTTGGTCCCTGGTTTATCGGTTCACAATGCATGGGAGAAACGATTCCAAAGGCGACAAACTACCTGGCCCTCGATAAAGATAAAAAAGATGAATGGGGAATTCCGTTAATCAATTTCAATGTGGGCTATGATGACAATGACGAAAAGATGATCAAAGACTTTATGGAACAATTCACTGCGATGTTTGAAAAGGCCGGGTTTACCGATATCAGGGCTACGGACAGTAAGCAGGCCCCCGGGTTAGATATTCATGAAATGGGTGGGGTGAGAATGGGAAAAGATCCAAAGACATCGTTACTGAATGCCTGGAATCAATTGCATACCTGCCCCAACGTATTTGTGACAGATGGCGCCTGTATGACTTCAACTTCAACCCAAAATCCTTCACTTACTTATATGGCTATTGCAGCAAGGGCGGCTAATTATGCAGTGGACTTATTGAAGAAGGGAGATTTGAAATAATCATGACGATACAACTAAACATTCAACCAAAACGAAGATGAAATCTCTATTGCTCATTGTCACTTTTTTTACCAGTTCTTTTATTATGGCACAATCAAGCCTGGGTATTTTCACCAATCATGCAGATATTGGTAAACCAAAGATCGCCGGCAGCGCAACATATAATACGACGGTTCAGAGTTATTCGTTGAAAGCAGGTGGCTACAATATCTGGTTCGGGCGTGACGAATTTCATTATGCTTATAACAGGATCAAAGGTGATTTTATTCTGACAGCGAACTTCAAACTGATTGGCAAGGGAACAGATCCACATCGTAAGATCGGGTGGATGGTGAGAGCCAGCGAACAGGAAGATGCTGCGCAGATGAGTGCGGTTGTCCATGGGGATGGATTAACGGTCCTGCAATGGCGTCGCCTGCGCGGCGCTTATATGCGTGATCCGCAAGATCAATTGTCTTCTGCAAAAAAAAATGTAGAGATCATACAATTGGAAAGAATCGGCAAATGGTTCATCATGCGAATCGCCAATGCCGGTGAACCCCTGCAGGAAATAGGAAGAACGGATGCCATTGACATGCCTGATGAAGCATTGGCAGGAATTTTTATCTGTAGTCACAATGCCGATGTAATGGAAGAAGGATTGGCATGGAACGTACGCATGGAGCAAACTGTTCCTGATTCACATAACGGCTACCGCGATGGAATTTTGGGCAGTAAATTAGAAATAATGAATGTGTTTGATGGCAAACGCATCGTTATTCATGAAGACAAAGGCAGATTTGAAGCGCCAAACTGGATGCCTGATGGAAAAAAGTTATTGTTTAACCAGGGGGGAAATATCTATACGATCCCCATTGAAGGCGGCACACCCGCGCAATTGAATACGGGTAACGCAAAAAGAAATAACAACGATCATGTAATTTCTTTTGATGGAAAGATGCTCGGTATCAGTTCACACCGGGATGGGATGACCGGTGGCGGAAGCACCGTTTATTATTTACCACTTACGGGAGGAGACCCGGTAATGGTTACCGATAGCACGCCATCTTATCTCCATGGCTGGAGTCCTAATGGAAAAGAAGTCGTTTATACTGCCCAGCGACTCAACCGAAACCCTGCATATAATATTTATAAAAAACCAATAAATGGTGGACCTGAAGTACAACTTACATTTAATGATAAAGGATTAGCTGACGGCCCGGAATATTCCCCGGATGGTAAATGGATCTATTATAACGCCAACCAGACCGGGACAATGCAACTATGGCGGATGAAACCGGATGGAACCGCCAATGAACAACTCACTTTTGACGAATACAATAATTGGTTTGCGCATATTTCACCGGACAATAAATGGATTGCTTTTATTTCATTCCCTACAACTATCGACCCGGGTGATCATCCCTTTTATAAAAGAGTCATGTTACGGTTAATGCCGGTGAATGGTGGCGCTCCAAAAGCGATCGCTTATTTATTTGGCGGGCAGGGAACGATCAATACTCCTTCCTGGAGTCCCGATAGTAAGCGAATTGCGTTTGTAAGCAATAGTGGACCGATCAATAAATAAACCTGTTGCTAAGAGGTCAAAGGAGAAAAAGAGGCAATAGAATGGAGCTATGAATAAAACAGTAGTGAAAGAAGAAAATAGAAAGAGAGACAAAACTGGTAACTTCTTTTTCTCCTTTTCTCCTTTTCTCTTTTGGCTCTTAGCTCATTTTTCCCTGCTCAACTTTGTAATATGATATACTTAGCCGGTTCCGGCTTTCTTTACAACAGAAGCGAGCGATCTAAATGCCCAGACCGCAGCAATAAAGGTAATGACGAAGAAAACAGAGGATAACCAAAATGAGTAATCCGTCCCGCTTTCCCAAATAAGTGGTTTGGGATTCGCCGGTGTTTGCCATTCTGATTGGCCTGCAGTCAGGAATGCCAGGCCAACAAACACATCTCCGACGGCATGAAGCACCATGCCAGGAAGAATTGAATCGGTCAGGTATGCCATCATTCCATAAACGACGGCCACGCCCAGGTAAAAGGGCATTAATAGTATTGTTGTTTCAGGATGCGTGAAGTGAGCGAAACCAAATAAGATCCCTGTAATTAATATGGCTGTCGCCGGCCCGTGACGCTTTTCAACCGGCCCTTGGATATATCCACGAAACGCTGCTTCTTCCACAATGCCTGCCACAGCAGAGCCCATCAGCACCAGGAAGAATAAAGTAACTGGTGGTATCGGATCCGCAGCGGTTAACTGCTGTTGAGGAAGTTTCACCATTCTGTTGTAGACGCGCATAAAAAGTAACAGAGCTGCCAGGCCAACAATGCCGGCCAGAATTGCTGATCCCCAAACGTCACCCGAAAGTGGGTTTGCGCGAAGATTTCCTTTTCTTGTTACTGATGTTGACGCTGGCCACCACTCACCACGCAGGTATCGCCAGAATATCCA
>JANWHX010000230.1 GCA_025450235.1 Chitinophagaceae bacterium
CCGGGAAGCCGGTTATTATGCCGACTACGTAAAGAACTTTTGGAAAAACACGGATACAATTATCGGGTATTATAGAGAAGGTATCGAAAGAGTTTGGCGCAAGGCAAGACAAAATGCCTTTTATCGCGGTGTTCCTTTCATCTGGTGCAGCAATAATCTTACTGCTTCCTTTGCCATCCAATGCTATTGGTATCGCCAATTGACAGGGGATAAAACTTTCTCTGAGTTAGAGCAGGCAAATCTTGACTGGTTATTTGGTTGTAATCCATGGGGAACGAGTATGGTGTACGGATTGCCCTCCTGGGGTGACACGCCGGTTGATCCTCATTCGGCCTTTACTCATTTAAAGAATTACCCTATCGATGGTGGTTTGATCGATGGCCCGGTTTATGGCAGCATTTATAAAAATCTTATCGGCATTACACTGTATCAACCGGATGAATATGCGGAATTTCAAAGTGACCTGGCTGTTTATCACGATGACTATGGAGATTATAGCACCAATGAACCAACGATGGATGGAACCGCTTCGCTGATTTATTTGCTGGCGGCGAAGGAAAATGAAACCTCACCCAAACCCTCTCCAAAGGAGAGGGCTTATGGACAATCTTTAAAGAGCAAGTTTTCTTACAGTCATGGAGGTATCGTTCGTGGTGATTCAACAAGAAAAGAAATAGCGCTGGTATTTACAGGGCATGAATTCTTTGACGGAGGAGATTTTATTGCACAGGTATTAAAACAAGAAAAGGTCAAAGCCTCTTTTTTTCTTACCGGTGATTTTTATTACAACGCTAAGACAGAACAATTAATCAATAAACTCCGCAAGGATGGGCATTTCCTTGGGAATCATTCCGGGCACCACCTTTTATATTGCGATTGGAATAATAGGGACAGCCTGTTGGTAAGTCAATCTGAATTTGATGAAGATCTTTTCGGCCCTCTTGAACGCCTGGGACATTTAGCCGAAGATCCCAACGACCCTAATAAACCGGGCAGGGGTTTCACCCGATATTTCTTACCCCCTTACGAGTGGTACAACGATACTATTGCGGCCTGGACCAAATTGAGAAACATCCAGCTTATCAATTATACTCCCGGCACGTTAAGTACTGCAGACTATACTACGCCCGAAATGAAAAACTATCGGACAACTGAGACGATCTATAAATCTATTATTGAATTCGAAAAAACAAAACCATCCGGGTTGAATGGTTTTATTCTTTTATTGCATATTGGCACCGACCCAAAACGAACCGATAAATTCTATAAACGTCTGCCGGGATTAGTTCAATATCTTAAAGCAAAAGGCTACCGGTTTCAAACAATTGATCAGCTATTGAAAGAAAACTGACAGGAAATTAGTTTGTTTTGGAGTGCTCCACCCCTTCATAAGGATGATTGATGCATTGTCATAGGTTAAAACGATTGCTATGCAGCTGATCGTCCAGAAAAATGATTATCACCGAATGCTTGTTAGTATGTGGCGGCAGGTATAAATGAGGGGTAAACAGATTGTTCGACTACGAATCTGTTAAAACGTAATATTTTATGATCTTTTTGGCATGTAAGGGTCAGCTGCCGCAAGTTAAAAATAACCCCGTCGCTACAGGTATTTTACACTATTTTACCGACCCGGGGGCTAGACCTTTATTTTGTATAAACCTCTATCTTTGCGTCATGGAGTTTGAGAAAATTCATAACAAAGGACAGGCAAGATTATTCAGGAATAGCTTCCTGGAAATGCTGACAAAAACTCATCCGCTGGTGATCTGGGGGATGTATGTGCCTGTGGTGGTGTACATGCTTTACTACAGTGGCACAGCTTTGAACTATTCAACGGGAAGGATCATCCTGACATTTGTGGCCGGAATGATGTTCTGGACCCTTTTTGAATATGCTATCCACCGGTTTCTTTTCCATTGGGTAGCCCAAACCGGCAAAGCCAGGAAGTTTATTTACACCTTGCACGGAAATCACCATCATTATCCGAGGGACAGGCAACGTTTATTCATGCCGCCGATCCCAAGCCTGATTATTGCGTCGATCGTTTTCACCTTGACCTGGCTCGTCATCAGGCAACATTCATTCATGTTCTTTCCGGGATTTGTCCTGGGGTACCTGATGTATGGCACCATGCATTATGCCATTCATGCCTGGAACCCACCGTTCAAGTGGATGAAGCCGTTATGGCGGAATCATCACCTTCATCATTATAAAAATGAACACAATGGCTTCGGGGTCAGTTCTACAATCTGGGACCATGTCTTCGGGACTATGTTCGATCTGAAAAAAGAAAAAGAAGATAAGGAAAAGGTAAAAGAACTGATGTTTGAGAAAGAGGAATGATGTCTGAATTAAGAGGCTTGGATTGAGACCTCCTGCATCCGGCATCTAACCCTTACCATTTTTCACTGTCATCAATATTATCATCCCGTTGACTGAATTGTTGGCGGGATTTTATTTTCTGCATTTGTCTCTCAATGATGAGATCTGTGATAATTACTCCTGCGTCGCTTTCGATATTTTCTTTCAGTAAAAATTTTAATTTTTCTTCGCTTACATCCAGCCTGTAAAGGATTGAAATCAATTTTTGAAAGTCGTTTTGGATAAGAACGTTGATCCTTTCGGCCAGCATTTTTTTGTTAGTGGTAAAATCGTTTCCACCCAGGGTAATTTCCAATTGAGTGGCTAATGTCGTTATCGGGTCTTCCTGAAGCATTATTTATTGTTATATTAACCATCCACACCTTACAACATTATATTTGAACCACATAGACATAGCAAGCATAGGCTTTCACAACTTGTCCCACCAAAGGCGTGGATAGAAAACCTATGTGTTTCCTTCTACTGTGTACTATCTGTCTATGTGGTTCAAATATAACCTTGTTCATAATTTAGTGCTTAAATTAAAGAAAAAGCTATGCATAACTCTTTCCCCTCCTTTTCTCCTTTTTCCTCTTAGCCTCAAAATTTTTCAGCCACCCCCAGTGCAAATAAAGCAAAATCATATTTCACAGGATCTTTCTTATCAAACTGCCTTAGGTTATTCGTTAGTTCCAATGCAGCTTGCCAGTCGGTCTGTTTTCTTTGTAATAATTTAAAACGACGGGAAACTCTTGCTACATGAAGGTCTATAGGGCAAATAAGTTGTGACGGCCGGATTTTTTTCCAGATGCCAAAATCAACTCCACTATCATCTTTTCTTACCATCCAGCGCAGGAACATATTCAATCTTTTGCAGGTCGAATTTTTTTCCGGCGAAGAAATATGTTTTTTGGTCCGGGGTGGCACATCTTCGAGAGAGAAGAAATAATGATGAAAGCCGGTCAGCATTTCCTCAATCGTTTCTCCATGCATGGTAAATGCAACTTCCAGGCTCTGCTGTTTCGAATAATGATATTTCAGGAACTCAATGAAATAAAGTAGATCGGTGGGATTGAAGGTTCGGTGCTTAAACGCTAACAATGGTTTTAATCTATCCAAGTCGGGATCTAAGCAAAATTTATAGGGCTGCATTTGCATTAGCTGCATTAGCTCCTTCGCTTTTTGAATTATCGTGGTACGATTTCCCCAGGCAAATATAGAAGCAAAAAAACCGGCGATCTCAATATCGTGTTTTTTGGTAAAGAGGTGAGGTACCGAAACAGGGTCATTAATAATAAAAGAAGGTTGATTGTATTGATCAACCTTCCTGTCCAAAAATTCCTTTAAGGCTTTTGTATTCATCCGACGGATGTCATAGGACTCTGTCGCCCCTGATCACCCGGAACAAGATCGCTATTATTGCTATCACCAACAAAACATGGATAAACGATCCCGCAGAGAAGACAAAAAAACCAAGTAGCCATCCAATAAGCAAAATGACCGCAATTAAGTAAAGCATAACAAAAAAATTTAGAGATTAACTATCCTCCCTTTTCTTTTTCCTCAGGTTGTATTTGGCCAATATTGTGCCAATCGCATAATGGTAATGAAAATGAACCTATTACCGCGCCAAAAATGCCTGCCTGAATAAATTATGTAGGAGAATAAAAAATTAGTGAGGAGAAAAATCCCGAATGAAGTTTATTGCATCATCTTTTTTATGATAGCCAGGCCAAGGGCATCGCTCACAGTATTTCTGTTGAATTGGTTTACTACAACAATTACCGCCTTGTTCCTTTCTCTTGAAAAGGCGCCGAATGAACTAAAGCCATATGTGCCTCCGTTGTGCCAGTAAATGATCGGTATGTTGGTTTCTTCCTTCGTATGCCATGCCCGGCAAACGTTTATTCCCGGGGCCACCGGGGCTGTTGGCTGCAATAATTTATTGATGATCTGTCCAGATTTCCCGTTAATGGGATTTGACATGCATTGAAAATAAGTAAGCAATTCATTGGCCGAGCATTTAAGTGTTCCCGCAGGAGCCAGTGCATCCGCATTCCAGTAATCCGCTTTCACCGTCTCGAAATACCCCTGGCTTTTGTTAACCGTTCCATTGATGGATTCATCCGGATGCGGTCTTATTTTAAACGGGTGAAAAATATATTCACGTAGCAATTCATTGTATGTTTTGCCGGAAATCCTTTGTGCTAGTACACCTGCCAGCCCTGCCCCAAGATTTGAATAACTGCTTTGACCGGCTGCCTGGGGCGTACAAGACTTCAAATAAGTAAAAAGATGAGCAATAGTGTAATGATCGTAAGGCGCCATGCCCGAAAGCTCAATGTTACCAGGCAGCCTGGGCAATCCCGATGTATGATTCAATAGACTGAGAAAAGAAATACTTTGTAAAGATTTATTCTGCTGAACAGAATCAGGCAGGTACTGTAAAATCGAACTGCTATCGCTGATCGATTTTTCCTGCAATACATTTTCCAGCACATAGGCTGTGAATGTTTTGGTTATGCTTCCGATCTCAAAGATCGTAGCGGAATCGAACGGCATTCTCTTATCCGGATCAGCATAGCCAAAATTGTAATATTTCCTTACGCCATTAACCGATATACCGATAAATAGACCCGGTACTTTTTGGCTTTTGAATAAACTGTCAGCCTTGCTGTTAATGAAAGAGTCAAGGCTGGTCCGGTCGATGCCATCCTGGGCATTACAGGATACTATTATTTTCGAAGCCAGCGTTAATAAAACAAGCAAGTGCCTTCTCATATTTTATATCGGAATGCTGCGATTAATATTAAAATGCAAAGTATAATAAATAAGTTAACCGCGATGATTCTAATGATCTTCACCCTTCTTGTTTCATTGTAATAGTCGGATCGTTTTTTTCTGATCCTCCCTTCAAAGAATATGGATAAAACATAAAAACTCGAAAAGATCAGTAACGCCATTATAAACTGCAGAACCATTCCTGAAGCGCTGTGCCATATATTCAAATATACTGACAAGGCAAACAATAGAAGTGAAGGATACATTGCCGAAATACTTGCCGCTTGGGACTCCGGGCCATCAAAAACCGCCCATGGAGCTAATTTATACAATCGCAAGTATGATTTGTATATACTAAGTACAAAAAAATCAATGTATTTCACATTCGATCTTAGCCAATAGCCAGTTTTAAATCTTCTGTCAGATCCTCTGCATCTTCAATACCTACACTCAAACGAATCAATGAATCCGTCAACCCGTTTTTTATCCTTTCGTCCCTGGGAATGGAAGCATGCGTCATCGAAGCCGGATGATTGATCAGTGATTCCACACCTCCCAGACTTTCTGCTAATGCAAATAATTTGGTGGAGGACAAAACCCTCATTGCATTTGCGGTACTATCATCCTTTAAGGCAAAACTCAGCATGCCGCCAAAATCACGCATTTGTTTTTTTGCAATGGCATAACCGGGATGATCTTCAAATCCCGGCCAATATACTTTCCCAACCTTTGGATGATTGCGTAACCAATGAGCAATGATCTTTCCGTTCTCGCAATGCTGCTTCATTCTTACATGGAGGGTTTTAATACCACGCAAAACCAAAAAGCAATCCATCGGCCCCGGAACAGCCCCACAACTTTTTTGAATAAAATACAACTGCTCTCTGAGCGCTATATTGTTCATGCTTAATGAACCCTGGATAACATCGCTATGACCACCCAGGTATTTTGTTGATGAATGCATGACGATATCAGCACCAAGATCAAGAGGATTTTGGAGATAGGGAGAAGCAAACGTATTGTCCACGCAGACAAGGATATTATTTTTTTTAGCAATGGAAGATATTGCCGCTAAATCACAGATGTTCATTAAAGGATTACTGGGCGTTTCAGTCCAGATCAGCTTTGTATTGGGCGTGATATATTGTTTTATATTCTCCGCATCATGCATATCGATGTAGAGAAACTTAATACCGAATTTTTCAAACACTTTTGTAAACAAACGGTAAGTGCCTCCATACAGATCATTTGCCGCAATTACTTCATCTCCGGGTTTGAGTAATTTAATAACAGCATCCGTAGCCGCGACACCACTGCTGAAAGCCAGTCCATATTTTCCATTCTCAATGATGGCCAATGCCTCTTCCAGTGCCTTACGGGTCGGATTTTGTGAACGGGCATATTCGTAGCCTTTATTTTTTCCCGGTGCTTCCTGCACATAGGTTGAAGTTTGATAGATTGGTGTCATAATAGCCCCTGTAGATGGATCCGGTTCCGAGCCTGCATGAATGAACTTTGTTGCCTGTTTCATATAATCATTTGAGCAGCAAAGATGAATAATTTTGAGCGTTTACCCCTTACCATTGCTCATTCCCCCTCACCCGTTCCCACTCCGCATTGCGGAGAGGGAACGGGTGAGGCAGTAAAAGCACGTAGCATAAATTCATGCTTTATAAGGAAAAACCTATTACAAAATCTATCATCTTAGCATAGTCCTTGCAATTATCCGGCGTTCCGGGCCCTACGAAATAACAAACCAACCTGTGAGAATAAAACATCCTCTAATCAACCTTTTCTTCGCGGCTGCAATTCTGTGTGCCGGCCGGGCTTTAGCACAACCTCCTTTGCCACCTACACAATGGGCCCTCCATTATGGTGGCGGTAAAGTCGACATCCCCTACGTCATAAAATTTACAAGCGACGGCGGAACTATTGCTGCGGGTTATACCGATTCAAGAACCGGGGATGTGAGTCCTCAACCCAGCCGCGACTACTGGGATCTCTGGATCGTCAAATTGGATAAGTGTGGAGTGATTCAATGGGAAAAATCATTTGGCGGAACAGGTTATGAAAGCGCAAGAGATATAGCACAAACGTCAGATGGCGGATATATTGTTTTAGGAGAAACCAATTCAACAGACGGCGGAGTGATAGCCGGGTACGGCGGCACAAAAGATATATGGCTTTTAAAGATCACCGCGGCAGGAGCGCTTCAATGGCAGAAAAGATACGGAGGTACCGGGCTTGATATCGGAAATCACCTTGAAATAACAGCTGACGGCGGATACCTGATCGCAGCATCTTCATCATCCAACGATGGAGATATAACTGGCAATCATGGTACAGGCGGATACACGGATGGTGTATTGATGAAGTTAACTGCTGCAGGGGCGGTGCAATGGAGCAAATGTTTTGGGGGTAGTAAGAATGAAGAGTTATTTGACTTCGAAATTATCAACGGAACAACTTTTCTTGC
>JANWHX010000231.1 GCA_025450235.1 Chitinophagaceae bacterium
AAAAATTGTACAATGCTTCTGGTTCGACCAGGAGCATTTTTGTATCCTTTATCTTTGCCCGATGCGAATTGATATCATTACCGTCTTACCTGACCTGTTAAAAAGTCCTTTTGAACACAGTATTATGAAACGGGCACAGGAGAAAGGATTGCTGGAAGTGCGGGTGCATCATTTGCGCCAATGGGCAGTAAATGAATATGGACAGGTAGACGATTATCAATATGGTGGTGGCGCCGGCATGGTAATGATGTGTGAGCCTTTGGCAAAAGCAATTGAAGAGTTATCGAAAGAAAATAAGTATGACGAGATCATTTATTTAACGCCGGATGGTGAAACGCTTACTCAAAAGGTCGCCAATTCCCTTTCCTTAAAAGAAAGCATACTGATCATTTGCGGTCACTATAAAGGAATTGATGAAAGAATAAGAGAACACTTTGTGACCAAAGAAATATCTATCGGGGATTATGTTCTTAGTGGCGGTGAATTGGCCGCAGCTGTGTTAGTGGATACAATCGGGAGATTATTACCGGGGGTGTTGAATGACGAAACTTCAGCTTTATTTGATTCTTTCCAGGATAATTTATTAGCTCCGCCTGTATATACACGCCCGGAAGATTTCAGGGGATGGAAAGTCCCGGATGTTTTAATGAGCGGTGATCATAAAAAAATTGAAGAGTGGCGTCTTGAACAGTCGTTGCAAAGAACCAGCGAAAGGAGACCCGATATACTGGATCAATGAGAGTTTCCACTTAAAAAAAAATATTTGATTGCATTCTATGCTTTGTTTTTCAGTATGTTTTTTTAATATAGACACAGGACAGGATTAATATTCCTACATTCGCCGTCTTTCGTCAAAAATCCTTTCTATATAAAACGTATAAACTGCTAAAATGAAAGCCTTATCATTCGCAACCCTGTTGTTTCTTTACTCTCTTCAGACCGCTGGTCAGGCATCCAACACCTGGTCCGTAAAATTTTCAGATGCCATTATCAGCCGCTACCAGCCCACTATCAATACGATGACGGGGAAAGGCTGGGAATATTCAAACAGTATAATTTTACATGGTATTGAAAAAGTATATGCCAATGTGCAGAACGTTGCTTATTTAAATTACATAAAGGCTTATGTGGATGCCTATGTAAATTCAAGCGGAGCCATTACAGGATTAGCACAAAATCTTGATAAAATACACCCGGGTATCCTCTGCCTGTTCCTTTATGAAAAAACAGGATTGATCAAATATAAAACCGCTGCTACCAATCTCAGAAATTATTTACTGGCAGGATCTCCACCTTACCCAAAAACACCCAACGGCGGTTATTGGCATAAGAACAATCCATCGTATAAAAATGTGATGATGGCTGACGGCATGTACATGGCACATCCTTTCCTGGTAAAATATGGAAGAATGTTTAATGACCAGGTCTGCTTAGATACGGCTACTTCCCAAATATTAATGCTTGCATCACGTCTTTGTGATACCACTATAAGCCATTTAGTGAAGCATGCATGGAACTATGATAAAACAACCTTTCCCTGGTCGAACCCGGTTACAGGTGTTTCAAGTGAAGTATGGTCAAGAGGCATGGGCTGGTTTGTTATGGCATTGGTAGATATTTTGCGCTATTTGCCTTCCACTCATCCGAAATATAACCAGATCAAAAGTTTATTGGCCAATTTAGCAATTGGAATAAAAAATACACAGAACGCGGCCACTGGCTTGTGGTACCAGGTTGTAAATAAAGGAACTTCTTCAGGAAACTACCTGGAAACTTCAGGCAGCGCCATGTTTGTATATGCCATTAAAGTCGCCGTTGACAGTGGATGGATCAGTTCAACATATCTGACAGTTGCGCAAAGCGGATGGACTGGCTTAAAAACAAAAATTGCTACTTACACTGATGGCAAACCCCAGATCAAAGGGTTTGCACCGGCCATGGGAGTGCAAAACAATTATTCTGCCTATGTCGCTATCCTGCCGGTTAATTGTCCTACGCCTTCCGGGACACAGCATCCTCATGGCTATGCCGCTATACTAATGGCCGCATCTGTAATGGAATTTCCTCTTCCGCCGGTCCGGCTTGCGGGTACGCAGGCTACTAGCTTAAAAGAGGAAAACCAGGCTGAATCCTGGAGTGTGTATCCTAATCCAACGCGTCAACAGCTTTCTATAAATTATCAATCAGATAAAGAGAAAAAAGCAATATTGCAGTTACACGACGCTGCCGGTGCGTTATTGATGTCGAGGGAAATTCAATTGACAAAAGGATTTAACCTTGTTGAATGGAATATTAGCAGAATCCCCGCAGGTGTATATTTTATAGGAATAAAAGAGGGGAAGGTTGCTGGAATTAAGATCATTAAAGAATAAAGTCAGCCTTTAATTTGTCAGACGATATAGCAACCATATCAAATTACTGCAAACAAAAAAAATAGAGGATAATGGCACGGATAATAATAAAACGTACCAACGATATAAGAACTGACCTCACTGACTATTAAGCTTCAATTTTAAAAAGGGAGCAGAACGGCCAGTAAGACGTAATAGAGTAAAATTATCATCAGGTTTATCGCAATTGTTATTTTCATAAGATACAATATTGGTTGCTTTACAACGTTGCAGGAGTCATGCCAAAACATGCTTATCCACATAGGATATATACACCCGGCGCATGGATTTACGGCAGGTAGAATGTCGCTGAAATTCACGCCTGCTAAGGTTAAGAGGTTAGGCGCAAACTGGTTATATTTTATCAAAAAGCGAAATTCCGTATTTTTCGCAACCGCTAATTTACCCTCTGAGTTCACCTGTCAGCTACCTTTTTCTTCCGCTGGTACAAAACAAAATTCCCCATTAAACACGTGTTTGTAGATTGAGTTCAACAAAAAGAACTCAACCGCCACATGAAGTCCTTTATTTTAGCCATGCTGCTCTCCGTCTTTACAGGAACTGCGATGTCACAAGCCGATAGTTCCGCGCTTTTACGACAGGCCGAGCTGAAATTGCAAAGTCGTAACGCGACTGTGTCTTCAATACTTACAGACAATGTCTATGCTTCGCTTCACCCAATGACGTCATTCAGGGAAGTGATCAGAAAACAGGCGGTGGCAGAAGTGCTTAGTATTGCCGGTGAGAATGAACCTGGTAAAAAAATCAAAGTGGTGGCAACGGTTAAGAATAAAGAAGGGCAACCAGTCGGAAATGCGCTAATATATTTATACCAAACAGATTCACGCGGCTGGTATGCGGCTGATGCTCCTCATGTGTTACTCAATGAAGGAGATTTCCGCCATGCCCGTTTGTTTGGATATGCAAAAACCGATAAGAACGGAAAGATAGAATTGCATACAGTAAAACCAGCCGGGTACCCGAACAGTGACCTTCCTGCACACATACATGTACATGTAACCGCTGACGGCTATCGTCCTTATGGAACGGAGTTTCTTTTCAAGGATGATGAACGTTTGAAGGGAGAAATATTGAATCGCGCCGTTATTAATGGCGGAATGATCGGCATGCCTGAAAGGGCGGAAGCTCCTTTCACTCAAAAATTCTCATATGAAATAAAGCTGACAAAGAAATAACAGTCGCTATTCCTTATGCCAGGCTCTGCATGGCCATCGCGGCCTGAGGTTTCCTTCCCAATTGCTTCATCATTTTGAAATGGGAAATAAGAGACTTAGTCATGGTAGGGAAAGTGTTGTAAGGCAAATTATGATTCTTACAGGATTGTTCAACAATTTTACTGATAGCAGGATAATGAACATGGCTTACCCGTGGAAATAAATGATGCTCTACCTGATAATTCAGCCCGCCGACATACCAGTTCACAAAGAAATTACGGGGAGCAAAGTTAGCGGTAGTCTTTACTTGATGTATTGCCCACTCATTTTCGATGTGCTTAAACTCCATACCCGCTGCTGCCTCAAATTCCACATGCTCTACTACATGCGCCAGCTGGAATACTAATGCCAATGCCAGGCCCATCGTTACATGCATACAGGTAAAACCAATTGCCCAGGGACCCCAGCCAACAAAATAGACCGGAACAGCTACATAAGTCACTGCATAAAACACTTTACTCAGCCAAAAGATAATATGTTCTTTGGTATTCATTTTTTGCAATGGCGTGGTATGTATTTTCTTGCTAAAATATTTATTGAAATCCATTATAAATACCCAGGCGAAAGAAGATATCGCATATACCAAAACGACGTAAATATGCTGAAACCGGTGAGCCGGCACCCATTTTTGCGAAGAACAGTGTCGCATTAAGGGGCTTTTCGCAATATCGTCATCCACACCATCCACATTAGTATAAGTATGGTGAATAATATTATGCTTGAATTTCCAGATGAATGAATTTCCTCCAAGTGCATTTAGTGAATAACCCACCAGTTCATTCACCCATTTCTTGCTGGAATAACTTCCGTGACAGGCATCATGCATCATATTAAACCCGATACTGGCCATAATAAAACCAAGTAAACCCGAGAGTAATATGGCCGGCAATGCTGGCAGTGATAGTGTAAGTAATATGATATAAATCGCGACCGCAGAAGGAACCAATATCAGCGCCTTGCTGTATAATTCCCAGTTGCCTGTTTTTTTTATGTTATTGCTTGTGAAATAGTTTTCTACGCTGGCTTTGAGAGAAGTATAGAAGACATTGTTCTTGTTGTTAAAAGTAACTTTTGACATATAGCATTACGGCTTTTATGATATCGAATTTTCCATACAGATAATAAAGAGGTCTGATTTTCTTTCAATCACTTATGTATTAGCAACTCTTCAGAATAGAAAGGTAAGTCTTTTTGTGTTATAATCCATTCTTTTGTATGGGCTGTCCCGGCAAAAACGCCGGAGATTTGCCGTGCAAAAGTCTTCTATTTATCTGATGATCCTTGATGATCTTTGTTAAAGTTTAACCCCTCATAATCTTTCTTGACTTATATCATTGATCTATCTTTAGTTGCTAAATGTAATGATAATGTCTTCATTCTCTGTGGCAGGTAACTTAGTGGATATTCATAAACAAAGAATCTATCCTGCAGAAATTATAGTTAAAAATGGAATTATTGTTTCCGTCGTAGAAACTCCCGACTCGCTACTCCCGACTTCCGACTACATTCTGCCTGGTTTTATTGATAGTCATGTACACATCGAAAGCTCGATGCTGGTGCCATCTGAATTTGCAAGACTCGCCGTCGTTCATGGTACTGTGGCGACAGTCAGCGATCCCCATGAGATCGCCAATGTATGTGGAATGGAAGGGGTTGAGTTTATGATAGAAAATGGAAAAACAGTTCCGTTCAAATTCAATTTTGGTGCACCAAGTTGTGTACCGGCCACAACATTCGAAACAGCCGGCGCTTCATTGAATTCTACCGATGTAGAAAAACTATTACAACGGGATGAAATAAAATACCTCAGTGAAATGATGAATTTTCCCGGCGTGCTGAACGAAGATGAAGAAGTGATGAAAAAAATAGCTGCTGCTCATAAATTGTTGAAACCGGTAGATGGTCACGCTCCCGGTTTGAGAGGTGATAAGGCCAAACAATACATTGCGGCAGGCATTACAACCGACCATGAATGTTTTACAAAAGATGAAGCATTGGATAAGCTGCAGAATGGAATGAAGGTTATTATCAGGGAAGGAAGTGCTGCCAGGAATTTTGAAGCGCTCATAGATCTGTTGCATGATTATCCCAATCAAATGATGTTTTGCAGTGATGACAAACATCCGGATAGCCTTGTGCTTGGCCATATAAACCAATTATGCGCAAGAGCCGTTGCAAAAGGAATTGATCTTTATAAAATCCTGAGGGCGGCTTGTGTAAACCCGGTATTGCATTATAAACTGGATGTGGGGTTATTAAGGGAAGGTGAGCCCGCGGATTTTATTTTGGTAAAAGATCTTGAACATTTCAAAGCCGTGAAAACTTATATCAACGGAGAATTAGTTGCTGAAAACGGGAAATCTAAGATTCAAACAAAAAAATCGAAGGTGATCAATAATTTCTCCTGTAACAGAAAAGAGATCGTCGATTTTGAAATCAAAGGTATGTCGGGTTATGAAGTGGGTGTTTCAAACTGGCTGCACCAGGGAGGACCGGAATCATCAAGAATCCCGGCTATAGAAGCGTTGGATGGTCAGTTAATCACCAACCGGATAGAAGTAGTACCACAGTTTGGCGACGGGATTTTAAGGACGAATATTAAAGAAGATATTCTAAAAATAGTTGTCGTCAACCGGTATAAAGACGCACCTATTGCAAAGGCTTTTATCAAAAATTTTGGCTTAAAGCAGGGGGCGCTCGCTTCTTCTGTTGCGCACGACAGCCATAATATCGTTGCTGTAGGTGTGGATGATGAAAGCATTTGTGAAGCGGTAAATTTATTGATCAATAGTAAAGGCGGAGTAAGTTGTGTAATGGACAATTTGCAGCTCGTTGTTCCCTTACCTGTTGCGGGCCTGATGAGCAACGAAGATGGTTACCATGTAGCGCAGCAGTATTCATTGATCGATAAAGCGGCCAAAGATGCAGGCTCAACACTTGCTTCACCATTTATGACTTTATCCTTCATGGCCTTATTAGTGATACCCCATTTAAAATTAAGCGACCTCGGACTATTTGATGGAGATAAGTTTGAGTTTGTGCCGCAATAGCTTTGCGTCCTCTTCACCGGCGTACATTTTTTTCTACTCTTCGGGCAATGTTGATTGTCCCATATTATTGTAATTCTTCCAAGAAATTGAGGATTCCCACGAGCAAAAAATCGTCGCCCGCCGGACAGCTCCGCCAAACCAGCGCCTGTACTGCTTTTCAGCGAAATTTTTTCCGGATAAAATTTTGGCACAGCCTTTGAATTTCCATATGCATCGATGGTAAATCATAAAACGAGAATTATGGAAAAGATGTCGAACATAACATCTGTAGAGTCTAAGGCCAACTTTCAGGAAAGAGTGGTGGAAAGATTTGTGCAACAAAATCTACCACCGAAATTGATGAAAAGAAACCCAACATCGTCTATCGGTAGCCTTGCCAATAAATACGCCGAAATCGAATGCTGTGCCGCGGAATTACCTGTTAATGGCACTGTTGAGATATTTTTTGAGTTAAGAAACCCGTCTACGATTTGGGGCATCAGTATCCCGGCCAGTTCAAGGTTCATTGTCTTCTGTACCAGGGAAAAGAGCAATGATTACAAAGTAGCCTGGAGTTGTTCATTGTCTTAACCTGCTGCCGCTTATCCGCCAAAGGCCCGTATTTATCCTACCTTCTTGCTGGTTTTTGAAAACTTTCACAATCTACTGTTATACATTTTGGGTATTACTGCGTCAAATAATTGACAAAGGAAGAAACAGCTTGTGCGAGTGATATGGTGACATTGAAAATAGCTGAACCCCTTGGATTACAGTTATGAAAAAGTCACTCAATATCAGCACAGCTATTGACCAGCCGGATCTGCTGGAAGACATGGTTGAAAAACTAGCCGGTCGGAGATATGACATAGGATTCGGCAAAGAAAAAATGCCGCTCAACTTTCGGGCCCTCGAAACTTCGTCAACAGAAACATATTTAAGCGGAACCATTTCTTTTGCTGATAAAGACGAGAACTTCAACGTTCCTTTTATCACGAGCTTTTTGTTTACCTGTATCAAGGGAAAAAATGATGAATATAAATTGACCTGGGCCGCTTCAATGTCCTAGTCATCGGTGAATTATGATTAACAAATCCTTTACGGGGAACCGGTCCTGATACTTTACTTTCTTTTCAATGCTGCCCGCAAGAACATCCTTCACCTTCATCCACAGTTCGATCATGCCAGGGAAAATTATCCGCATTCTTATTTAATTCCCAATAGAACTTTGTCCGGGGTTTACTATAATTTCCAATTTCATTCATTTGTGCGGCATCATACAATCGGCCATTTACCATAGTATACCGGATACTTTCCGTGTTGCGAATGTTCTCCAGCGGGTTCTTATCCATTACAATAATATCGGCCAGTTTACCTGCCTCCAGTGATCCGATCCATTTATCGAGACCCAAACTTATGGCGGGATTGATCGTAGCTGTTTGCAATGCCTGGAAATTAGTCATCCCGCCTTGCTGCATCATCCAGATTTCCCAGTGTGCTCCCAGTCCGTTTAGCTGGCCATGCGCTCCCATGTTCACCTTTACACCGGCATCCATCAGTTTTTTTGCGCTTCGGGAAGTGAGGATATGTCCAATTTCATATTCATCATCCGGAATCATTTCGCGGTGACGGCTGCGCGGATCAAGCACGTTACGCGGCGTAAAACGCATTAATCTTTCATTTTCCCAGACATTGGCATGCTGGTACCAATAATATTCTCCGCTCATGCCGGCAAAATTTACAATGAGTGTCGGGGTGTATGCAGTCCTTGCATTTTTCCATAATTGAATAACATCATCAAATAGCGGCGCTACCGGTAAATTATGCTCAATGGTAGTATGACCGTCAAGGATCATCGTTGTATTGTGGTAAAAGGTCGAGCCTCCTTCAGGAACTACTTCCATTTCTAATTCCCTGGCAGCTTGTATGATCATTTGCCGCTGATCACGCCTGGGCTGGTTATAGCTCTTTACTGAGAAAGCCCCATAGGCCTTTGTCCTTCGCAGGGCGCTTCTGGCGTCATCAATTGAATTTATTACCGCCTTGAAATCGCCGTCAGCTCCATACAACACAGTACCTGTTGAAAATATTCTTGGTCCGGTCATTAAACCAGCTTTTATCAATTCGCTTTGACCAAACACCGTTTCTGTATTTGCAGAAGGATCATGCATGGTGGTGACGCCGTAGGCAAGATTGGCATAATAAGGATAATGCTTTTGCGGTGTTACGCCCGAACGGAAATGACCGCAATGTCCATGTGCATCAATAAAACCCGGCAAAATTGTTTTGCCGCTGCAATCAACTTGTTTCGCACCTGCAGGAATAGTGACATTCCTTCCGACTTCCTTTATAAGATTACCCTCCACCACCACCGTTCCATTTTCTATCACTTCGTCTCCTTTCATCGTAATAATGCGGGCATTGGTAAAAGCAATTATTCCTTTCGGTTTATCCACTGTCACTTCAAGACCTACATCGATTCCTTTTTCAGGTATCTTAAATGCAGAGTCAGGCTTATTAGCAATAAAATCAAATCGCTCATCCAGGTTGATCGTGTAATATTGATTACCGAGGGTGTAGTGCAACCGCTTGTTATCAGCCGACCAATGAAGATTGATGCCCGCATCCTTGGACACTATCTTTACAGGAAAATCTTTTGTACCGCTTCCTATATCAACCGTCTTTCCCGTTTTTGGAAAAGCTGCAACATACACTTCCCACAGATCAATGAATGCTATCCATTTTTCATCAGGTGACAAAATAAATTGGTTGCCATAAGCACTTTTCAGATGCACCCGTTCATCCGAACCATCGAGTTTGCAACTTGCATATGTTTTACTGGCGCCACCGCCGGCCTGGTAATAGATTCGATCACCTGCATTATTAAATCTTGGCTGATCACCCCTTGTTACGACCAATTTTTCGTTACTTCCATCAGCGCCCATCATATACGTCCCGGGCTCTGCTGTGCCTGCTGGGCCCAGTACAGCGTCATCAGCTTGCTTTCTGAACACGATCCATTTTCCATCAGGTGAAAACGATGGCATTCGATAAATCCCTTTGGCCTTCGTGATCTTTACTGGTTTCGGCTGGCCTTGCATATTTAGTTTCCAGATCGCTCCGGTTGCAGAATCATTCCAGGTTGTAAATAGCAAAGTTTTTCCATCTGAAGAAAAAGAAGGTTCGAATTCAAAATCAATACTGTTGGTCATACGTTGCGGTTTGCCCGAAGGCAATTCCTTCTTCCATAAATAACCCACAGCATTAAATACAAGCCATTTTCCATCGGGCGAAGTAGTGGCATGCCGGATCACATTTGCAGTAAATACAGAAGGATTCAATTCCTGCTGAAAACGAACAGCATCATACACCCGCTGTTTTACATTGCAGGAAAAAGGAATGTCTGTTACTTTATTTACTCCGTCTATATCCACTTTCCGGATCTTTCCATTACTCCATATTATGATTTGTTTATCATCGGGTGTCCATGCGTAGTTGGTATATAGACCAAAAACTGACCAGGCTTCCTGCTGGTCTTTAGTTAACTGATCATAGATCGGCCATTCATCACCCGTTTCAAGATTACGCAAATGCAAAACGGTCTTTGCCCTGATCCTTTTTATAAATGCCAGGGTTTTTCCATTATGCGATATTTGCGGACGAACAGCCCCACCGGCTCCGCCTGTCACATTTTCAATTGTTCCTTTATCACGGTCAAAACGTCTGATAACAAATATCTGGTCGTTAGGGTCCTTATTATATTGAAATGAACCTCCCGGATACATGTCTTCACTAAAATAGACATACCGGCCATCGGGAGACACACAAGGTTCGTTTACATCCTGTTGATCATTTTTTCTTGCAGTCAACTGCAAACCCGATCCGCCGCTGGTATGATACAACCACATTTCGCCGGCACCCAGTGAGCGGGTAGAAGTAAAATGTTTTTTTGCAACAATGTATTCACCATCCGGCAACCATGCAGCATTGTTAAGTAAACGAAAGTTTTCTTTGGTTATCTGTTTCGCATGGGTTCCATCTTTATCCATCACCCAGATATTATCTCCGCCGGCCGCGTCGGAGGTAAATAATATTTTTTTGCCATCAGGGCTAAATCTCGGCTGGACCTCAAAAGCATGCCCGCTTCGCAGAACTTTAGCTTCACCGCCTGTCGCCGGCATTATATAAATATCTCCCAGCAAATCAAATACGATCTCTTTTCCATCCGGCGACATATCGACATTCATCCAGGTCCCTTCATTCGTAGAAAATGAAATTTGTTTATATGGACCATCGGGATTGCTGACATCCCATTTCTTTGAATCTTTTTTTTCCTGTCCATTGATACAGGAGAAAATAAAAAGAAAGGCCATTGCAGCAATCAGTTTTTGGCGGAGCATGTGAGTGAGTTTTAAGGGTGGGAAGGTAGGTAGGAAAATTGAAATGAAAGATGCGTAAATTGAATGATATTAACTGGATTCTATGCTGACAGTTGCGCAATTCTGGGAATGGTTTAAAGAAAATAATATTGCTTATACTTTTTTGGATTCTGTTGAACACGAGGCTAAGGAAAAATTACTCGATGATTTCCTGGAGCAACTTCATGGCTATTGTGATAAGTTGTATTTCGAAATTGGCGGAGATCCCGGCGATAACACTGAACTTATCATTACCGCTGCCGGTAATACAGATTATTTCAATAAAGCCGAAGAATTGATAGCCGAGGCACCGGAAATAGATCGCTGGGTTTTCATAGCCCTTAAACCTCCCATACCGGGACATTTTAAAAGTGAATGGGGTGGATTAAGATTAAACACAGAAGAGATGTGGTTTTTGCCTCTCTCGAAAGCGAATAGTACTGATCTTGGATTCAGGATTTGCCTGAAGAATCATGATTTGATAAAAAATGACAAAGATCTGATGCCGTTATTGTATATGATGCTTGATACAATTCTTGGAGAAAGAAGTGCCGCGCTTGATATTAAACATGTTGGAATTGGTTTACAACCTGATGATCCCAAAGAAAAAGGAATGCATCCTATTTTAGATCTGCCTGCATACATTATGTCTCATAAATCCAGGAGCTGATTTTGTTTTTATCGCCCCGCATCCCACCCCCAATTTCCTGCCATTCACCGACTTTTCATTCCTTACCGCCCAATGACCATTGCCTGTTTACAATTCTCCACCTACTTTTGAATAAAATATACAGCATATGACTGAGTTTGAAAACAGGAAAGAGGAAAGACGCAGCTCGAGGGAAGAACGGAGAGAAGAAAGAAGAAAGTGGATGCAGGAAAGATGGAACAATAAGGATTACCAGAACTCTCACAGGAGAGGCAGTATCTGGACGGGCGTGTTTATTATTGTGATAGGTGTGGCCGCACTAATAAAAGCCTCTGTGTTTGGTATACCCGCCTGGGTGTTTAGCTGGCCTACCTTTTTAATAGCATTAGGTTTTTTCATCGGTATCCGGCATGGCTTCCGGGGTGCAGCATGGTTTATCCTGATGATCGTTGGCGGTGTATTTCTCTATGACCGGATCAATCCTGATATCTCAATGCGTCAGTATATCTGGCCAATGGCACTGATACTGGTCGGCTTCTTTTTTATTATCCGCCCGAGGCGCCGCTGGGACCATTGGGAAAAAAAAAATACTGCGAGGGGGGATACTTCGATAGGGTTCGAGGAAACCTGGAATGATGAGGACTTTGTTGATTCCACTGCCATATTCGGTGGCGCCAAGAAAAATATTATTTCTAAGAATTTTAAAGGCGGTGACCTCGTCAATATTTTCGGCGGAACGGATCTTGATCTTACGCAAGCTGATTTTACGGGGACAGCGGTTATCGAACTCACTACCATCTTTGGCGGTACCAAGCTGATCATCCCAACCAACTGGGCGATCCAATCCGATGCCGTGATCATCTTTGGCGGATTGGAAGATAAAAGGAAAATGCCCTCCGTAGCCGAGAACCCTGATAAAACATTAGTGCTGAAAGGAACAGTGATCTTTGGCGGAATAGATATAAAGAGTTATTAGAACAATATGTCCAAAACGACGCAACTTATTTGTTACTATTAAGAGCGGCGACAGGTATCACAACCATTAACTACAACTTTATACTCATGAACTGGTATTTGGCAAAAATCGTATTCCGGATCGTTTGTGGCGACGGGGATCATCTACCGCAATTTGATGAACAGCTCAGGCTGGTAGGCGCTAACAGTAAAGAAGATGCTTTCTGCAAAGCTCAATCGATGGGAAAGCGGGAAGAAGAAACCTTTCTCAACCGGAAGGAGCAATTGGTGCAATGGCAGTTTATCAACGTTAGCGAATTGTACCGGTTGAGTGAATTGATCGATGGAGCAGAATTGTATTC
The DNA here is from genome assembly GCA_025450235.1 of Chitinophagaceae bacterium. Taxonomy (GTDB): domain Bacteria; phylum Bacteroidota; class Bacteroidia; order Chitinophagales; family Chitinophagaceae; genus VBAT01. The sequence goes on from JANWHX010000231.1 coordinate 13,035, forward strand.
AAGGATTGAAGAAAAAGAAAATGCAGAGGCTTATATCTATACAATAAATCAAAAGGCAGAGAATATATTCTTTTCGCAAACCCACCAGCTTTTACAACTGGCATAAGTAAACCATGTCAACATCGCCTCTTTCGGTTCGAAGGTTCCAGGTCATTTTTAGTATTTGCTGGTTGGTCTTAATCGCCGACCATGCCATGGTGGTACATTGGCTGGCATTGCCATGGAAAGAAGCGATCATTGACAGCCTGCTCAGCAATGGTATCCTGTTCTTTTTTTGCCTGCTTATATTAAACACGCTCCGTTATTATCTTCCAAGAAGAGAACAGCTCATTAATATTTTTGCGTGGTGTATATTCTTTACCGTTATCTGGCTCTTATTGACAAAATGGTTATTGAAGCTTTCATTAGGATATTATGAGAATTATGGGGATATGCTCCATCGTTCCATCCCTATACGTTTCAGCATCGCTTTTTTACTCCTTGGATGTGTAACGATGATCAGCGTATTGTGGCAAACATGGGCAGAGCAAAAGGAAGATCAGTCGCGAAAGGCAGACGCAGAGAAATTGGCGAAAGAGGCAGAATTATTCAAGCTGAGACAACAGATGCAGCCGCATTTTTTATTCAATAGTTTAAATTCGATAAATGCATTGATTGGCACAAGCCCTACGGAAGCAAGAAGAATGGTGCAACAGCTTTCTGATTTCCTAAGAGGAACATTGAAGAAAGAGGAAACACAGTGGGTAGTGTTAAAGGAAGAGCTACAGTATTTGCAGTTATACCTGGAAATTGAAAAGGTCAGATTTGGAAACCGGCTTACCACCAATATTAAAACGGACGAAGAAGTTCAGCAAATGAAAATGCCTGCATTATTGTTGCAACCTATTGTAGAAAACGCAATCAAGTTCGGGCTGTATGATACGACAGGCGAAACGGTGATCCAGGTCGATACCACAAAAGAAGGCAATGAACTGTTAATAAAGGTGAGCAATCCGTTTGACCCGGAAACATCTGCGCCCAAGCAAGGAACAGGATTCGGATTAAAATCAATTCAAAGGAGGTTGTACCTTTTGTTCGGCCGCAGTGATCTGCTTGCGACCGAAGCAAAGGAAAATATTTTTATAACGATGGTGAGAATTCCTCAGCTGGGATAAAACGGGTCAGGCCGCTAAAAAAGACCTGGCGAACTAAATGGTTGAAAAAGCGGCCAGACTCATAAAAAATAAATTATGAGTAAAGTAGTAATAATCGATGATGAGATGCTGGCAAGAAGTATCGTAAAAGAATATTTGCAAAAACATCCGCAACTGCAATTGATGCAGGAATGCAGTGATGGTTTTGAAGGATTAAAGGCCATACAACAACATCAGCCGGATCTTATTTTTTTAGACATTCAAATGCCAAAGATCAATGGCTTTGAAATGCTTGAACTGATAGACCAGCCACCGGCAATTATATTCACAACGGCCTTTGATGAATACGCCATCAAGGCTTTTGAAGCGCATGCGGTAGATTATTTGCTGAAACCTTTCGACCAGGAACGATTTGATAAAGCGATTTTGAAATGGAAGGATCAGAAAACTGTGAATAGTGAAAAATCAACGCATGAATTGTTGGAAACCGCTTCACAATCGCCGGCACAAAGCCAGCGGGTGGTGGTCAAGAATGGCAGTAAGATCAAGATCATTCCGGCACATGATATTTTTTACCTCGAAGCTGCTGACGATTATGTCAAGATCTATACACAGGAAGGTTATTTCCTGAAAAATAAAACAATGAATCATTTTGAGCAGGTGTTGGACAAACAACAGTTTGTCCGCGGTCATCGTTCCTACATTGTAAACGTCCAGCAGATCACCAGGATTGATCCGTATGAAAAGGATGGCCATGTAGCAGTTCTGCGCTCCGGAGCTAAAGTGCCGGTGAGCCGGGGCGGATATGGGAAATTGAAGTCAGTGCTTGGGTTATAATTGAAGTAAAAAAAACGTCTGGAACTAGTACCTGACTTTTTGACTTTTGACTTTTGACTTTTTACTTTTTACTTTTTTTAGGCTTCCTGTCCCAGCCACAATGCCCCGCCGATACTGTCCCTCACTGCACCGGTGACCGATGACATCACATTGTATTCTTGCCGCCAGCGTAACACTCCAATCAGCGCCATGATCAATGCTTCCTTGTAGTTCACGAGGTTTTTATCAGGAACGATTAAATCGATATTCAATTCTTTTAATTGTGCTTTTAATCGTTCGATAAGAAATGTGTTGAATGCACCGCCACCCGTTGCGAGGAGTCGGGAACTGGTAGTCGGGGACACAGAGCTGGGAGGCCGGAGGCGGGAGACGGCAATTGCATTTCCGATTTGAACAGCAATATGTTCACAGTAAGTGTTCAATGCATCATTGACTGAGGTGCTTTCTTTTTTTATTAAAGGATAAACAATCCCGGTTCCGAAATCATTGGCCAGCGATTTTGGAGATGGTTGCCGGTAGTAATCCAATTGATTCAATTTTTCCAAAAGATCAGGATGGAGTTTTCCCTGCTTTGCCATTTCGCCGCCCTTATCATATTCCTGGCCCGCGTCATTGGCCAGCATATTTAAAACACGGTTTGCTGCGCATATATCAAAAGCAGTGTAGTGATCAGCATTAATGGAAAGATTTGCAATGCCACCGATATTTAAAAAGTAATCATAATTACCAAGTAACAACTTCTCTCCTATCGGTACGATCGGTGCGCCCTGGCCCCCAAATGCAACATCTGCCGCCCTTAGATCTGTGACAACGGGTAAATGGGTTTCAGCAGCAATGGCAGCACCATCACCTAACTGAGCGGTCATCTTTTTTGCCGGCACATGAAAAGTAGTATGCCCGTGTGAAGCAATCAATGCGACTTTATATTGCAGTTCATTTTCTTCAATGAACTTATTCACTTGCCGGCCGAGGTAATGTCCATAATCCACGTGAAGCAACTGGTAGTCTAAAGCAGTTAAACAAATCGAATCTTTTAACCGGGTGATCCATTCTTCCGAATAAGGATAACAATCTGCTTTCAGCATCTCAAAGGTCCATTTGCCGGCATTCTCATGAAATTCGACAAAAGCGATATCCAGCCCATCCAGTGAGCTGCCACTCATTAATCCGATAGTTCTGTAAACCATAATTATTTCAATCCCGATTCTTAGCGGATTTATTTTAGATTTGCTCAAAAGTACAGTTTCGGGACGCTTATTTGAAAGCCACCTTTCAATCTGCAATAATAAATTGCCAGTACAATGATCGTAAACCTTAGCCAGCAACACTCCCTTGTCAGCAATTGGATAAGTGAATTGCGTGATGTGAACATCCAGGCTGACCGTATGCGGTTCCGCCGCAACCTGGAAAGGATTGGTGAAATTGCGGCTTATGAGATCAGCAAGGTATTAGCGTTTAAAGAAACTGAAGTAGAAACTCCTCTTGGCACCGCCACCAGCAAATTACTCGAGAACCAACCGGTGATCGCTACCATACTGAGAGCCGGGTTGCCGCTTCACCAGGGTTTGTTAAATTATTTTGATAAGGCGGACAACGCATTTATTTCAGCTTACCGCAAACACGATAAGGACGGTAGTTTTGAGATCAGTCTCGATTATATATCCTGCCCGGAAATTGAAGACAGGGTGCTGATCATTTCAGATCCTATGCTTGCCACGGGCGCTTCCTTAGTGAAAACAATACATTTTTTAAAGGCTGAGGGTCGCCCAAAAGAGATTCACATTGTGGCGGCTATTGCCTGTACCGTTGGCATTGAATATGTTAAGCGGGAGGATCCTGCGGTTACCATTTGGTGCGGTGATATTGATGACGAATTGACGGCAAAAGGATATATCGTTCCGGGATTGGGCGATGCCGGGGATCTGGCCTTTGGCGTAAAAATACAGATGTAGTTTTCCGACAAGCCGTTCGCTGCAGAACGGCCCGGAGCAGCATTTCTACGATCTGGCATGTCTCGTCTACTGGGTTATGAAATTTCCTCCTCTATCAAATTTGTTGTATTTTCCCATTTAGTATCCAGGCATTGGGAAATAACCGTTTGAATTAGGCAATTTCAAAGTCAAATAGAGCGTTTTATTCAGAATACGGGTTTGGTTAATCTTGCCTGTCTGGCAGCGACAAAAACATAATTGCTGAGATGAAAAAAATCTTTTCTACCCTTACTATCTGCGTTGCCCTGGCAAGTGTTTCGAATGCGCAGGACCCAAACTTCTCTCAATTTTTTGCATCACCCCTTACACTGAACCCGGCACTTACCGGAAAATTCGACGGAGTCTACCGCTTTGCAATAAATTACAGGAATCAATGGCCCTCTATCAGCAATGCCTATACTACCGGAACTGCATCCCTGGACATGGGAATTATGAAGAACCGTATTCCGGACTACGACCAATTTGGTGTCGGTATTATGGCCT
>JANWHX010000232.1 GCA_025450235.1 Chitinophagaceae bacterium
CCATAGGTTGGCTGTTTGTTTTGTTTTATACAATTAATAAAAGTCTCCCCGGTTTTTATAAAATGAACCGGCCGGGGATGAAGTTCATCCGCCCACCCGTTTTTGCCGACTGAATCCCTTGAATCAATATGAAATACCCGGGGTCGTATTTGCAATGCATTGAAGAGGGATCCCATTTCGATCATCATTTCATTGAAGAGATATATCATCGCATACATCACTTTTCGCTGGTTTTCGCCATCATTGATCCCTCTTATTTGCAAGGGCTGTTTCAGCCAGGAGCCATGTCCCAGGAACATCCGGATAAAAGGAATATACCATGTGACCGGGTTCAAGCCAAACCTGTAGTTGAATGAAGGCAAGGGGTAGTCGTATCCCTGGGTAATGATCCTGATGCCGTCAAACTTTGGGGCACTGTCGCCGCCACCTTTTAGTATTCCCTTTAATAAGAAATAATACTGCAGGTGAAAAAACATTAACAAGGCATAAAAATCTTTAGAAAGATATTCAAGCCCTTGAAAAAAATCATCTTGCAAAGGAACCTGGGTTTTTTCCGCATTGTCAATGAGACTTTGCGCCCACTCATTTTTTTGATATTCAACACTTCCTCCATCCGGCTGCAATATAGTGGCAAGCCTGCGCGAACCAACGAGGTCATTTCCCCCTCCACTGATGAGGAACCAGTCAGGATGAGAAATTGAAAGTTCTTCAACATATTCACGACCCGTCAGCATATTAAGTAACCAATCACCTCCTGAAGCAATGCTATAGACGGCGAGGTCTTTATCCATGTTGATACGATCAATGATATCAGTAAGGATAATGGGATAGTTGAACCAGGAATCGCCTTCTGCCAAAACGATAATATGCGACTTATCATTCAAATCGCGGAACCCTTCCCGTATTTTTTTAGAGAAGACCTGGTTTCGCTGTGCATTCTTAATGGCATTTAATTTCTCCAGCATACTCTCTAACGCGGCCAGTTTAAAAATATACGTTTCATTCAGGTCATATATCTTCTGTATAATAAAGGAAAGGTCGTCGGCGTCTATATCTTTACGCAAAGCCGCCAACTCTTCATGTAAAATAGTATTGGCTAACAGTTTTTCGATCAGCTCTTTCTTTTCCGGCGGACAGGAACGCAAGATTTTACTCATTGATCCATCAGTTGATTTAGTCATTAATAATATCATTCAACTTTTCGGAGTACTGGTTGAATTAATTTATTTGACCTGGAAATAACCTGGGTCCTTTGCTTTAATCAGAGAAAGAAGTTATCATCTGGACGAAATTCAGTAGTAAAGTAAAAACTTTTCCGGACTTGAACACATAAAGCCTGAAGAATTTGATCTGATCTTGTGTAGCAAGTGCAAAAGACGCTCCTGCGGTTTCCTTATCTTCGCAACTAATAAAGCCGCAGCGAACATGACGATCTCTTATAAATGGTTGAGTGAGTATTTGCCGGTCACTGTAGAGCCTGAAAGATTGAGCCGCATTCTTACTTCTATCGGTCTTGAAGTAGAAAGCCTTGAGAAATATGAGGAAGTAAAAGGTGGATTGTCGGGATTGATCATTGGTGAAGTTGTCAGCACTGAAAAACATCCTGGAGCCGATAAATTAACACTGACGAAAGTAAATATTGGGAATGGAAGTCCTTTATCTATTGTATGTGGCGCACCCAATGTAGCCGCAGGACAAAAAGTAGTAATAGCACCTGCAGGAACAACTATTTATCCAATTACCGGGGAACCGATGACGATGAAGGTGGCAAAGATTCGCGGGCAGGAAAGTCACGGAATGATATGCGCTGAAGATGAAATTGGCCTTGGTGCATCACATGCAGGCATCATCGTATTACCGCCAAATGCAAAGGTCGGAACGGCAGCTTTCGACTTCTTCAAACCATACACCGACTGGATATATGAAATAGGTCTTACTCCCAATCGGATGGATGCGATGAGCCATTGGGGGGTGGCCCGGGATGTCTGCGCTTATCTTACACTTCATGATAAGAAGGATATTAAGCCAATCCTGCCCACCAGCAACAATTTTAGGATCGATAATACATCCCTTGCTATTGGCGTAAAAGTTGAAAATGCAAAAGCCTGCCCAAGATATAGCGGCCTGAGTATTGCAAATATTACCATTGCCCCTTCGCCGGCATGGCTCCGGGAAAAACTGAAGGCGATTGGTTTGCGGCCGATCAGCAATATCGTTGACATAACCAATTATATCCAGCACGAAACAGGGCAGCCCCTTCATGCTTTTGATGCCGATGCTATCACCGGAAAGAAGATCATCGTAAAGAATCTGACGGAAGGAACTCCATTTGTTACATTGGACGAAAAAGAAAGAAAGCTTAGCGCTGAAGACCTGATGATATGTAATGAAAAGGAAGGAATGTGTATTGCAGGAGTATTCGGGGGACTGCACAGCGGTGTGACCGGGACAACCAGGAATATTTTTTTAGAAAGCGCCTGTTTTGATCCGATAACTATAAGGAAGACTTCTTTCCGTCATGGATTAAGAACGGATGCAGCCAGCCGCTTTGAAAAAGGAACAGACGTATCCGCAACTGTAAATGTACTTAAGAGGGCGGCGATCCTGGTTAAGGAGATTTGTGGAGGTGAAATAGCCTCTGACATTGTGGATGTTTATCCCAACCCAAAAGAAAAGAGACAGGTAGCAATCAAATACCACTACCTGAAAAAATTAAGCGGCAAGAATTATCATCCCGATGCGGTGAAAGATATACTCGTCAGCCTTGGATTTGAGATTGTCAAAGAAGGCATTGATGAATTGCGGGTTGCGGTTCCCTATCATAAACCTGATATTAGTCTGCCCGCCGATATTGTGGAAGAGGTATTACGGATCGACGGCCTTGATAATATTGATATCCCTGATGCGATTACCATCACACCGTCCGTGGAGGAAAATTATGCCAAAGAAACAAACAGGGAAAAAGTCTCCGGCTACCTTTCAGGTAATGGTTTTAATGAGATCATGACCAATTCAATTACCAATGCTGCTTATTTTTCTGAGGAAGAAAAAAAGAACATGGTAACGATGCTAAATAGCCTGAGTGCCGAATTGAATATTTTACGCAATTCACTTTTTGAAACGGCGCTTGAGGTAGTAGCGCATAATCTGAATCATCGTAACCAATCCCTGCGCCTGTTCGAATTTGGAAAAGCATATCATACGACGGGACCTGGTCAATATTCCGAAGACGAAAAACTTTGTATAGTGATCAGCGGCAACATAAGCGAGGGCGATTGGAAAGCAAAGCCTGTGGTAGCCGATTTCTATCATCTCAAGGGAGTCATTTCGTCAGTATTGAAATTGATGGGTATTAAACAGGACTCGATCGAGGTATTACAGGTTCCAAAATTGGATAATCATGTTGTGTTCAAACTGGACGGGAAGATCATTGCAGGAGGTGGTGAAGTAAATAAGAAATCGCTGGGCAAATTTGACATCAAACAACCCGTTTACTTTGCCGGTCTCAATTGGTCATTGTTGTCCGACCTCGCGGCGCAACATACGCCTGCTATAAAAGAGTTGCCAAAGTACCCGTCAGTACAAAGGGATGTAGCGATGATCGTGCCGCGGCAGCTTGCATATGAAGAGGTGGAAAAATCGGTGCAGAAGATCAGCCTGGATAAACTGCGGGATATGAAACTCTTTGATATTTTTGAAAGTGAAAAATTGGGAAAAGGTAAAAAATCATTAGCCGTGAGTTTTATTTTCCAGGATGATGAGAAAACACTGACCGATAAAGAAATTGATGACTGGATGAATAAGATAATGACCACCTTTGAAAAGGACCTGCGGGCGGAAATAAGAAAATGATAACCTTTAATCTGATTATCTCATGAAGGAAAGCGAAGTTCAACTAAAAAGAATTCAAACAAAGCTTCAGCAATTACTAAAGAAGCATGTTATTCTGCAAAAAGAAAATGGTTGGTTGAAAGCAGAGTTGGATTCAACTAAAAAAGAAGTGTCCGCTCAACAAGAAAGCCTGGAAAACCTGAAGCAACATGTTGACGTGCTAAAGTACAGCAATGGAGAAATGAGTGAAGCGGATAAAAAAGAGTTTGAAAAGAAAATCAATTCTTATGTAAAAGAAATTGACCGCTGCATCGTAATGCTTAGTCAATAGATCAGATTCTTTTTACAAGATTTATTTTCATTTCATCGTCGCCCTGTGATAATTCAACTGTGTACCTGCCGTAGGGAAGATCATTTAATCCTGTCCATGAAAATTGCTCGTTTTCTGTTAGAATGTTTTTTTCGAGAGTGCTGCAGATGCTGCCATTGTCATCTCTTAAAACTCCGCGAAGAAAACTGCCTCTGAGGGAACTCAATTCGACCTGCAATGCATCAATAAAAATTGACGGCTTGATTGTAGCAAACATAACGCTAAACGTTTTGATGATTAAACGTTTTTAACAGGAACTGGAATAACCGGGGATTTTGACAGGATGAGTGGGTTTTTTTGGACCTAGCAAAACAAGATATTAACAATTTTTCAACTTTGCAAACTTATGGAACAATTAATTGCAGCCACCGTGGTCATTGGCGACCGGACCTATCGCATTAAATGCTCACCGGATGATGAAGAGGTGGTGCGAAAGACAGTAAAGACCATTAATGATAAGATCATAGAATTCAAAACACTGTTTGCCGGCAAGGATATGCAGGACTATGTTTCCATGGTATTGCTATGGTTTGCTACAGATCAAATAGCCCAGATGAAGGCCGGCATCGACGGCGAAAATATATCCGGAGGATTGGATGCGATTGAGCTAATGCTGGATAATCACTTGAAAGACAAATAGCTTAGGTGAATCTGCAATTTTATTCATTAGTTTCCGTTTTGTATCTTCGCTCATTCCCGCCTTGCGGGCCATTTAGTACGTATTATGGCATATTTAAAAACCCATAACATTCCGGAACACATTAAACAAGTAATTCATGGATCTCATTACCATATCTGCAATAACAGGTGTAGCTGCTCTCGTCCTTGGCATCATAGTGGGTAAGCTCATCTTTGCGAAGAATACCCGCAAGAAAGTTGAAGAAGCCGAACTGCAATCACAATCTATCCTCAGAGAAGCGGAATTAAGAGCTGAAACAATCCGAAAAGAGAAGGAGCTGGAGGCCAAGGAAAAGGCCGTCCAAATGAAGTCAGCACATGAGCGGGAAGTAAATGACCGGAACCGGAAGATCAATGACAGCGAGAACCGGATCCGCCAAAAAGAGCAGACCATTAATCAAAAGGAAGGTGGCCTGGAAAAGCAAATCAAGGAAAACGAGGCTATCAAAGAACACCTTAACCGCCAGATAGAGCTGGTAAATATTAAGAGAACAGAACTGGAAAAGCACCAGGAAGAGCATATCCGTCGCCTGGAAAAAATTGCGGGGCTTTCCGCCGATGAGGCCAAAGCGCAGTTAGTCGAAAGCCTGAAGAATGAAGCTCAAACTCAGGCGATCGGTATTCAACAGGAAATAATCGATGATGCAAAACAAAAAGCCAACAAAGAAGCGCGAAAAATAATTATCCAAACTATTCAGCGAACAGCCGCAGAACAAGCGATCGAAAACTCAATCACCGTTTTTAATCTTGAAAGTGACGAAATAAAAGGTCAGATCATCGGTCGTGAAGGCAGAAACATACGAGCTTTAGAAGCCGCCACTGGCGTGGATCTTATTGTTGATGATACACCTGAAGCTATTCTTCTTTCCTGCTTTGATCCGCTTCGCCGCGAAATTGCCCGGCTAAGTTTACAAAGGTTGGTCGCTGATGGTCGTATCCACCCCGCCCGCATTGAAGAAATAGTCGAAAAGACCCGCAAGCAGATCGAAGAACAGGTGATGGAACATGGGGAAAGGGCGGTAATCGAACTGGGTATTCATGGATTGCATAAGGAATTGGTTAGAATGATTGGCCGTATGCGATTCCGTTCTTCTTATGGCCAGAATCTATTAATGCATAGCCGTGAAACTGCAAATCTTTGCGCCACGATGGCTGCTGAATTAGGACTGAATCCAAAGCTGGCCAAACGGGCAGGTCTATTACATGATATTGGTAAGGTGCCGGATGAAGAAAGCGAATTAAGCCATGCGCTATTAGGGGCCAAGCTTGCTGAAAAATATGGTGAAAATCCGGCGGTCGTAAACGCTATTGGCGCCCATCATGATGAGATGGAAATGCAATATGTTATTTCACCAATAGTTCAGGCCTGTGATGCCATCAGTGGTGCAAGGCCAGGTGCCCGCAGGGAGATCATGCAGCAGTATTTGCAGCGTATCAAGGACCTGGAAAACCTTGCGATGGCATATACCGGGGTGGAAAAAGCCTACGCCATCCAGGCCGGCAGAGAATTGCGTGTAATCGTTGAAGCTGACAAGGTAACGGACCAGGATTCAGAGAAACTTTCATTTGAAATAGCGCAGAAAATACAAACGGAAATGACCTTTCCCGGGCAGATAAAAGTGACGGTGATCCGGGAGAAGCGCACCGTAAATGTAGCCAGGTAAGACTTCCTTACAATACGGAACACGGATTACACTGATTAAATGGATTTCACTGATAAAATCCGTATTGATCCATCTTAGCCGTGTTTTAGCCATGGTCGGCTATAAATATATGGAAGTGGGATTACACTGATTAAACGGGATTTTCACCGATAAAATCCGTGTTGATCCATCGGATCCGTCTTATCTGTTTTCTATTTCTTGTAGACTATAAATCAACCCGCACGCTACCTACCGGCGTTTTTTAGCCAAAGATGCAAATTCCTTTCTTTGCAATTCTCATTTCCGGCAATTTCCCCCTACCTTTGCGTCCCGTTCGAAACCCCGAATCTTTGGGGCGGAATTTCGGGATCTAAAAACAGAGTCATGGATGCTATCAAATTTGTACATGAGCAGTTATCGGGCAAAAAGGATTTCCCCAAATTCAAGGCGGGCGATAATATTACAGTAAATTATAAGATCATCGAAGGTAATAAGGAAAGGATCCAGTCTTTCAAGGGCGATGTGATTAAGCGCCAGGGAACCGGTCATACCGCCAGTTTTACGGTCCGTAAAATATCTGATAGCATAGGCGTGGAAAGGGTGTTCCCCTATTATTCTCCAAACATTGAGTCGATCGTATTAAATAAAACCGGTAATGTTCGCCAGGCCAAATTGTTTTACCAACGTAAGCGCAGTGGTAAGAGTGCAAGGATCCGTGAGAAGCGTATGGTCGTGGGCAATCCGGTCGGGTAATTATACCGTTTGCAAAAAGTATTAACCCCGCCGCGGCGGGGTTTTTTTTTTGGTGGTAACCGGCCCCTTAGGAATCTTTAACCGGCTGTTTGGAAAACGCCGGGAATTTTGCAATTTCTAATTAGTATCTTTGAACTTCAAATTATCTATATGATACAAGCTAATTTACTGGGTGTATTGGGGACTAACGAGATCATAATAATCCTTGTGATTGTTTTGCTGCTTTTTGGTGGTCGCAAAATACCCGAATTAATGAGAGGTCTTGGTAAAGGTGTTCGCGAGTTTAATGATGCCAAAAGCAATGTGAAGAGAGAGATCGAGGAAAATGCAAATGAAATCAAAAACCCTTAGGATTCTGCTCGTCTTATATTCTTCATTCATCGAAAAAGGAACACCCCATTGTTTGAGTTTTCTTCTATTGAGCAATATCATGCTGACTTAAAAGAAGAAAAACTAACATGCCTGCAAGCGGTTGAATATTATCTTACACAGATACAATCGAAACAACGTTTAAACGCATTCATAGAGGTCTATGCTGGCGAGGCGTTGCAGAAAGCCAAAGATTTAGATAAGAAAAGAAAATCAGGCGCCGCCACCGGTCGTCTACATGGCGTCATTATCGGTTTAAAGGACATTATCTGCTATAAAGATCACCCGATTTCCGCTTCATCAAACATTCTTAAAAGTCGCATAGTTGACTCCAGCCAGGCTGACTCCTTCGGGCATGCGGACGAACAGGGTTTTGTGTCGGTGTATTCGGCTACTGTCGTCGAAAGGCTGCTTGCTGAGGAAGCCATTATCATCGGTAATTTGAACTGCGACGAATTTGCAATGGGTTCTACCAACGAAAACTCTGCTTATGGAAGAGTATTAAATGCCAGGGATGAAACAAGAGTTTCCGGTGGCTCGTCTGGTGGTTCGGCTGTGGCAGTTCAGGCTGGCCTGTGTATGTTATCTCTGGGAACAGATACGGGCGGGTCGGTTCGTCAGCCAGCAGACTTCTGCGGAGTCATTGGATTTAAACCAACTTATGGCCGGATTTCGCGTTATGGACTGATCGCTTATGCCTCCTCCTTTGATCAAATTGGTATTTTCGGGACCAGCATACCGGATATAGCTAAAATTCTCGAGATAATTGCGGGTCATGATCAATTTGACAGCACCTTATCGTCAAGGAAAGTTGACACCTATTCTGGCCAGGACCCGGACAATAAAAGGTACCGCATCGCCTATTTTCCAGAAGCGCTTGATCATCCAAGCCTGGATCCGGAAATCGCCCGGTCAATTAGGGATCGAATTGACGAACTGGTGCAGCAAGGCCATACCGTCGAACCGGTTCATTTTGACCTCCTCGATTATATCGTTCCCGCCTATTATATTCTGACAACGGCGGAAGCTTCTTCTAACCTGTCGCGCTATGATGGCGTCAAATACGGGTACCGTACTGAATCAAGGGGTATTGAGTTAACAGAGCTGTATAAGAAAACCAGGTCGCGGGGCTTTGGAACGGAGGTAAAAAGAAGGATCATGCTTGGGACCTTTGTTTTAAGTGCCGGGTATTACGACGCTTACTTTACGCAAGCCCAAAAGGTTAGAAAACTCTTAACAGAAAAAATCAACCTGATCTTCAACGACTACGATTTCATTATACTTCCTACTTCGCCCTCTGTCGCCTTCAAATCGGGAGAAATGACCCAAGACCCGATCGCCATGTATCTAGCTGATATATATACCGTTATGGCGAATCTTGTCGGCATTCCTGCTATTTCTGTCCCAATTTTTCAACACAAAATAAGTGGCATGCCTTTTGGCCTGCAGGTGCTGTCCTGTCGATTTAATGAGTTACCTTTGCTCCGCTTTTCCAACCAGCTCATGCAAGGGCATTGAATCCCGATCTTTCGGAATTGCAGCGACATAAATCATTGGTTTAGAAAATCTAAAATTTTGCCTCCATGCTCAAAGGATACATTTCAACTCTTGCCTGTCTTTTTTTTATCTCATTTAGCTATGCGGGTAAGGCTGAAGGCATTTTCATTAATAGTCCTGCTGTTTATTCGGATACCGCCGATAAAAAGAATGACTCCGCAATGGCCAATGCTGTTCCCGTAAACGATGCCAAGCAAGAGTTTAAGAACCTTTATTTGTCAACTCCAGCATCATCTTCCGGGACTAATTATAACCAACTTAACCCGATGGCTGTCAGCTTTGTAGAGGACTATGTCCAAAAGCAGGGAGAGAAGATTGAGGGGATTAAAGACAGTGGCAAACCGTACCTCGATATGATGGAAAAGATTCTGGTTCAACATGGCTTACCCAAAGAATTAAAATACCTGGCGGTCATTGAATCGAATTTGAAAAGCAATGCGCGGTCCTGGGCGGGAGC
>JANWHX010000233.1 GCA_025450235.1 Chitinophagaceae bacterium
AATAATGAAAAAGAATTTGACCGGGAGAAAATGAATACTGCATTTGCCAATGTCAGCATCACTGAAAATATTATTACCGACAACATTGAAGCCACCACTGTCGATGACTATAAATAGTGAATTCCTGACTATCGACTATCGACTCCCGACTCCCGACTCGTCTTCTTTCCACTCACAAATGGATTCCCTTTTACGTAAAACCGATAATCCCACAGTGCATGTTCGCCCGCATAGTCAACACCGATGCGCGGCGAAGCAGCGATCTCTTTTTTCGGGTAGCGAAACCCATCATCAGCAACAAACATTTTATTGCCGAGCAACGACATACCGCTATGGATCGTATAGATCCCTAATGCTTTTGAAAAATTACCGGGACCCCGGGTCAGGCTATTATCCAATTTTTCTTTCCCGGTTCGTTTGAGCATTTCTTTTACTCCTTCCAATGGTTCTCCTGCACGCACCAGTATTGCATGAGGTTCTTCATGAACATTGGTTACTACGTTAAATAAATGATGGATCCCATAGCAGAGATATACATAAGCGTGCCCGCCATGCGCGTACATAATCTCATTCCTTTTTGTTCTTCTCGCGCCAAAAGCATGAGAAGCTCTGTCCATCACACCTGCATAGGCTTCTGTTTCCACAATTCTTGCCGATGTAACAACCTTGTTCCATTTTGTAACCAGCACTTTTCCCAGCAGGTCCTTTGCTATTTGCAGTACATTGTTTCGCCGATAAAACTCCAACGGTAATTTCTCCATATTCATTCCGTGATTTCAAAACTTGTGCTTTCCACTTTCATTCTCGTGTCCTGTAGCTTGTGCCTTGCACGTTCTGCCTTGTTCCTTGTTCCTTGTTCGTTGTTCCTTGTTCCTTATATTTACTCATTCAAAATTAAGTTTTTGCTTAAGGAAATAGTAATAGCATTTCAATCCTGGAGAGAAGCCAACCGATTTATACAGGAACACAAACTGTGGAAATGGATCCTTGCTCCCGGTATTATTTATGCGATCCTTTTTATTGTCGGCATGTATTTCTTCTGGACCTCCGCCAACGATGCCGTGTCCTGGGCAAGTGACCGCATGCGGATAGAATCATGGCTTCAAAAACAACGTAGCGGTTGGTTAAGTTTCTTTTTTTTGATGGCGGGAATGATGCTCCGGCTTATCCTTGTATTGTTCTATTTTTCCCTGTTTAAGTATGTTATCCTTATCATAGGTTCACCGCTGTTCGCCTATCTCAGCGAAAAGACTGAGGCGATTATTGAAAACAAAGAGCATTCTATCAGCCGTAAAGAATTAAGAAAAGATATGGCAAGGAGCATCCGGATGGCGTTACGCAATTGTTTTTTGCAAATGCTGTATTTTACCGGGCTTACTCTCATGTCACTGATACCGGTGATTGGCTGGATCACACCCATCATCGCTTTGTTGATGGAATGTTATTATTATGGATTTTCTATGCTCGATTACAGTTTCGCCAGGAGCGATTTCACTCGCCAGCAGAGTATTCGTTTCCAGGGCAGGCACCGTGGTCTTGCCATCGGTAATGGATTTCTGTTTTATTTAATGCATGTTGCTATCATTCTTGCCCCGGCATTTGCTATTGTAGCAGCCACACTGAGCGTACATAGAGTAAAAAACAGTCAATAAAATGGATCAGAAAGGAATAGTTTATTTAATTCCTTCTTTGTTGGATGAAAATGGCCTGGAGGCTATTCCATCTTATATTATTACCGTTGTTAAAGATTGTAAGGCATTTTTTGTAGAAAATGAACGGACAGCCCGCCGTTATTTGAAACAGATCTGGAAAGAGATAATTATTGACGACTACGAATGGTTTGCCATCCATAAAGCCGAAGAAGAAGTTCAGAATATTTTTAGGGGAAAACTCAAGGAGGGAAAGAATATAGGCATCATCAGTGAAGCAGGTTGTCCCGGCGTAGCCGACCCCGGTCAATTATTGGTAGCAACTGCACAGGAAATGAACGTAGAAGTAAAACCGCTTGTCGGACCTAGTTCCATCCTATTAGCATTAATGGCCAGCGGAATGAATGGCCAGCAATTCCAATTTATTGGCTATTTGCCGATAGATAACCAACCGAAAGTAACCCGAATAAAAGAGCTCGAAGCTGAATCACAGAAAAAGAATTGCACACAAATATTCATTGAAACGCCTTACCGGAATAACCAGTTGATCGAAACGCTATTAAAAACCTGTAAACCATCAACGAGACTTTGTTTGGCTGTTGATCTCACCGGCAAAGAAGAATGGGTCAAAACAAAAACTATTGCAGATTGGAAAAAAGAGAAAACAGATATTCATAAGCGGCCCGCGATATTCCTGCTGCACGCTCCTCAATGATTCTCCTGCCTGATCGGAGTAACACCTGTAACGATATACTTATTGTCACCTCTCCATGGCAAAAAAGCCCTGTATTGCACATACGACACCTGCACACATTCATCCTGGAGGTTTTTCAACACGACCGCAATGCTATCATTCGTTACAGAGAAATAAAATTTCTCCGGATTCATTGTTTGGCGGCAACTCAGCCACATTTCTCCTTCATCGGTCTTAAAAATGTTTCCTCTGTGCGTTATCTTGATCAATGTACCTTTTCTTTCACCCTCGCCATACCTGTTGAAAAAGAACCAATAAATGGTAAATACCAACACCAGGATAATAATAATGGTTGTAGTCCGTAAAATACGGCCTGCCTTGCGTCTGAAGTCATTTTTTCCACTAACTCTTGTTTGTTTCGGCGAATCCATAGCAATAATTTATAACAAAAAATTTGTCCTGCTAAACCAATAATTATTATACATTTGTACTCAATTTACAATTTGTTTGTAAACATGAACAACATTCTGACACATACAAAGCAATTCGCCTTTCATGCACCCAATACCAGTGGCGTGTATGCGGTAGGATTTGATGTGTTCACCTTTTCCCGCCCGCGACGCCGCCCTGCATGCTGACAGGACGAACCCCTGACCATGGTCCCTGTCAGTGAAAAATCCCCGCAAAAACAAAAAAGGACTGGTCGTCCGTATTCAATCTAATATTTTTCAAAGTGGACAATCAACAAATTATCGTCAGGGTTGCGACACCAGAAGATAAAGTTTATTCAAAAACGATCACCGATGAAATGGAATCATCGGCGATGGCCCGTGGTACAGGTATTGCCAAACGTTCTCCTGAATACATCGAAGATAAAATAGAAGAGGGAAAAGCTGTGATTGCTGTCACCCATGACGGCAAATGGGTAGGCTTTTGTTATATCGAAACATGGAGCCATGGCGAGTATGTGGCTAACTCGGGTCTTATTGTAGCTCCAGAATACCGCAAAAGCGGTGTTGCCAAATTGATCAAGAAAAAAATCTTTAATCTTTCCAGGCAAAAATATCCTGAAGCAAAAATCTTTGGCTTAACTACAGGTTTAGCTGTCATGAAGATCAACTCGGATCTGGGGTATGAACCCGTTACCTATTCCGAGCTGACACAGGACGAAGCGTTCTGGGCCGGTTGCAAAAGCTGTGTGAATTATGACATCCTCATGAGCAAAGACAGGAAGAACTGTATGTGCACCGCGATGCTATATGATCCGAAGGACCATTATGAGCCTGAAGAGACCAAAGAATTTTTCAAAGAAAATGTATCCGGCTTTGAACGATTGCTTCGCTTCAAGCAATGGAAATTGCTGCGCCCGTTCATGAAAAAAGATAAGGACGGCAATAACAGCGGAAAACTCAAATCAATCCTTCACTTATTCCATTTATAAATACGATGGCAAAAAAAGTTGTCTTAGGGTTCAGTGGCGGCTTAGATACTTCTTACTGTGTCAAATACCTCACCGAGGACCTGGGCCATGAAGTTCATAGCGTCATTGTCAATACTGGCGGTTTTACAGATGATGAATTAAAGAGTATTGAAGCGCATGCACATACGCTCGGTGTGAAATCGCATAAAACAGTGAATGCTGTAAAGAGCTATTATGATAGCATTATCAAATATCTTGTTTATGGAAATGTCTTGAAGAACAATACTTATCCATTAAGCGTAAGCGCTGAACGATTGAGCCAGGCTTTGCACATTGCTGATCATGTTCTGGAATTGAATGCCGAAGCGGTAGCTCACGGCAGCACCGGTGCCGGCAATGACCAGGTCAGGTTTGATATGATCTTTAATATCATGATACCGGGCGTGGAGATCATTACCCCGATCCGTGATCTGAAGCTGAGCCGCGAACAGGAAATAGAATACCTTAAAAGCAAAGGTGTGCAGATGAATTTTGAAAAATCCATGTATTCTATAAATAAAGGATTGTGGGGAACAAGCGTGGGAGGAAAAGAAACCTTGTCATCGAAAGGTATGCTCCCCGAAGAGGCATGGCCTACACAGGTAACGAAACAGGGAAGTGAAGAAGTCAGATTGCATTTTGAAAAAGGCGAGTTGAGAAAAGTAAATGATAAGCAATTTCAGCATCCTTCAGATTGTATTCAATACCTGCAGACCATTGTCGGGCCGTATGGAATCGGTCGCGACATTCATGTGGGTGATACCATTATCGGCATAAAGGGTCGTGTCGGTTTTGAGGCCGCTGCCCCGATGGTGATCTTAAAAGCGCATCATGCATTGGAGAAGCATGTACTAACCAAATGGCAATTGAGTTTGAAAGATCAGTTATCTCAATTCTATGGCAACTGGTTGCATGAAGGACAAATATTGGATCCCGTGATGAGAGACATTGAGTCGTTCCTCGAAACGTCCCAGCGGAATGTAACCGGCGAAGTATTTGTAGAGGTACAGCCTTATCGCTTCCAGGTTACCGGTATCGAATCAGCATTTGATCTTATGAGTGCCCGGTTCGGGAAGTATGGCGAGATGAATATGGGCTGGACCGGGCAGGATGTACGAGGTTTCAGCAAAATATTCGGCAATCAAACGATGATCTATCACCAGGTGAAGGATGCAGTGACGCCGAAGAAGATTTAGGTGGATTATTGATTACTAATTATTGATTATTAGTCTCCGTAAACAGTCAATAATTAATAATTAATAATTCTGTGAGCGGAGTAGTGAAATTATAGCAAGCGATCTAGTAATGAAGGAATCCCAGAAAATAGCATCATCGAAAAAATCATCTCCTGCAAAAGGTATGGTGAACATTGGTATAATAGGCGGAGCAGGTTATACCGGTGGCGAGTTAATTCGTCTATTGATTCACCACCCGTATACAGCTGTTTCTTTTGTTCATAGCCGCAGTAATGCAGGCAAGCCTGTTCATTCCGTTCATCACGATTTATTGGGAGATACTGACCTGCTATTTACGGATAAGCTTCATGAAAAAATTGATGTATTGTTTCTTTGCCTGGGTCATGGCGAGTCAATAAAATTTTTATCAGAGAATAAAATCGCAGAGAAGATAAAGATCATTGATCTCGCTAACGACTTTCGGTTGAAACAGCAATCAAAAATTGGTAAAAGACAATTTGTATATGGCTTGCCCGAATTAAACAGGGATAAAATTAAGATGGCAGGCAATATTGCCAACCCCGGATGTTTTGCCACCACTATTCAATTGGGCTTATTGCCCCTGGCTAATGCAGGGTTGTTGGACGAGATTTATACCACAGCCATTACGGGTTCGACAGGTGCCGGACAAAGTTTGACCGCGACATCTCATTTTAGCTGGAGAGCAAACAATATACAGGCTTATAAAACACTTACCCACCAGCATCTCGGCGAAATAGGCGAATCATTGGTGCAATTACAACCGAAGGGCAAAATTGATCTCAGCTTCGTTCCATGGAGAGG
>JANWHX010000234.1 GCA_025450235.1 Chitinophagaceae bacterium
GCTCCGAGAATATCAACATCAATGGTATCACCGATCATAATGCTTTCCCCCGGCTTGGCATTGGCCTTTCCAAAGGCAAATTCAAAGATTTCCTTCTTTGGCTTCAGGCTATTGGAACCCTCTGATGTGATCACTTCCTTGAAGTACACAGCAAGACCAGAGTATTTCAACTTACTGTGCTGCGTCTTTTCAAACCCATTCGTGATAAGATGCAGTGAATAATCCTTATTGGCCAGGTAAGCTAATATTTCTTTAGTATAAGGGAATAATATTGTTCTTGTTGGCAACAAATCAAGAAACCGGATGTTCATCTCTTCAGCCAGTTTATCATCTGCGATCTTAAAATCAAGCAGGGTCAGCCACATTCTTTTTACCCGTAATTCTTCCTGTTTGATATAACCATTACGGTATCTTTCCCAGAGCTTATCGTTATGCAGAAGATAATTCCTGTAAAAAAGATCGAAATCATGGACTCCCGTTTCCCTTAGCTGCAGTGAATGATATAGTTCAAGGAGCGTAGCCCGTGCATTGGCCTCAAAATCCCAGAGAGTATGATCGAGATCGAAGAACAGGTGACGGTATTTCATAACTGCAAAGTACAAAGTACGGTGAAAGAAGTTCCATTCAAAAGAGAAAAAGTTCTTACTTCGCATTTCAATTCATCGGTATGAATGTTGTAATTACAGGGGCATCAAGAGGACTTGGGAAAGCTATCGCAGATATATATGCCGCCAATGGTCATAATTTATATCTGACTTCGCTCAGTGAAACCAAACTGTATAAAGCCGTCGAAGAGTTGATGACAAGGTTCCCATCCATTATAATAAAGGGAAAACCTTTTGATCTCAGCAAAAAACAAGAAGTCAAAGATTTTGGGAAATGGGTTCTGGGTTTTGAAATGCCTGTTGATATCCTGGTAAATAACGCCGGGAATTTTGCCGGGGCCAATGTGCATGATGAAGTGGAAGGCGCATTGGAAGAAATGATCGAAACCAATTTATACAGCGCTTATTATCTGACAAGAATGCTGGTGCCGCGAATGATAAAACAAAAAAGCGGTCATATTTTTAACATGTCATCGATCGCAGGGCTAAAAGCATATCCTGGCGGGGGGTCCTACAGCATCAGCAAATTTGCCCTGCATGGTTTTTCTGTGAACCTGAGGGATGAATTAAAACAACATAATATTAAGGTGACCACGGTCTTTCCCGGCGCCGCTTATACGGATTCCTGGGCTTCCTCGGGTATAAAAAAAGAGAGATTCATGGAAGCCAATGATATAGCAAAAATGGTCTTTGCTGCTTCACAATTGTCACCCCAGGCCTGTGTAGAGGACATTATTCTGCGTCCGCAGCTCGGTGACATCTAAAAACCAGTCTCCATCGTTCCCGGACATCAACTTTTAGGATTGTTTTGCATTCGCTGGTTTATTTTTACTTTTCTAATGCAAAGGATTATACTTATCGTGTTCCCGATCCTGGTTTCAATTGGCTTGAAGTCCCAGGTCGTTTTCAAAGCTGTTGCCTCACAGCAGGTGGTTACTGTGGGAGAATCTTTCCAACTGCAATACATACTCGATGACATCGAAAAGGACAATGAGTTCATGCCCCCGGATTTTAAAGGCTTAAGGATTGTCAGCGGCCCTTACACATATAGCGGTTCACTAAATGATAAAGAAGGTTCGGCTCATTTTAAGAACATCGTTTTCACATTAGTGTCTATGAAGCCTGGGCGGTTCATTATACCCGGTGCTACCGCCAAAGTGAATGGCAGACGGGTAAAAAGCGATGATATCATCATCGACGTAATAACAAAGAGAGAAGCACTCGAACGAGCGGCAAGAAAAACCAGGAACGAAGATCCATCAGAATATTTTCTTCGGCCCGGTGAGGATCCCTTTGAAAAGATGAGAAAAAATCTCTTTATGAAAGTGTTGGTTGATCGAAGAACCTGCTATGTCGGTCAGCCAGTAGTCGCTACTTTCAAATTGTATTCACGTCTTGAATCAAAATCAGATATTGTAAAAAATCCGGGATTTTATGGCTTTACCGTGCAGGATATTGTAAATCTGAACGACAATATTGCCAGGACGGAAATTGTCAGCGGCAAAGCATTTGACGTCCACACGATCCGAATCGTTCAGCTGTACCCGCTGAGGGAGGGCATGTTTACTATAGATGCGATGGAAGTGGCAAATAAAGTAGAGTTTTCAAAAAGCATTGTCAATAAAAAACCTGAACAAGAGATTATTGAGGGAGTTGTGGAAAGTAATGATCCCCCTGCCCGGGCTAATACGATAAGCTATGAAAACCATCTCAGCACTGAAAAAATAGAGATCCGGGTAAAACCATATCCCGCATCAAAAAAACCATCTGAGTTTAATGGCGCCACGGGCAACTTCAGCATCGGGGCATCGCTTGAAAAAAACGAATTATCGAAGAATGAAGAAGGGGCACTTATTGTCACGATCAGCGGGAAGGGAAATTTTACCCAGCTGCCGGCGCCTGTCGTGCAGTGGCCAAATGCGATTGAAGGCTTTGAGCCTATCATAAAGGATTCTTTGGAAAAAACACAAGTACCCCTTAAAGGCTCGCGAACTTTTCGTTTTCCATTTGTAGGGAATAAGCCGGGAGATTATAGCATTCCGTCCATTAGTCTTGCTTTTTTTAATCCGGACAGCAACAAATATCAAACGGTGTCCTCTGGGCCGGTTGAAATAAAAATCAATAACGAAGAAAAAAAAGAGCGGCCTACCGAACAGAAAACAGCAGTGATTCCGGAAAAGTCCGATCACAGCGCTGTCTGGTTATACGGAAGTATTTTTTTCGTCGTGCTCCTGATCATATTGATACAGCTAAGGAAGCCTGCGAAAGAAGAAGTAGTAAATGAGAACGATTTTGAAAGACCCGTGACTTCCGTTTCAACCCTGGACTTGTTGAAACCTGTTCAATTTTCCCTCATTGCAGAGGATGGCCAGTTTTACACACTGCTGCAAAAAAGCATTTGGGAGTATCTCGGTACCCAACTGAAATTATCCGGCAGTAAAATGAATAAGGATGAACTGCATAGCGCCATGAAGCAAAGAAACATGGAAGAACAGTACCACAGCATTATAGAAATTTTGCAGGAATGTGAAGGCGCTGTTTTTACGAAAGCTGAGTTTGTCAACGATAAACAGGAATTATTGAACAAAGCAAGGGCGATACTGGCAAAAATAAAAGCCTGAGCAATTGACTACTCTTTACCTGGTAAAGCCTGGCTGGCGCACCCGGGCATTAATTCTCATTCTGAGTATTTATATCCGACTCCTCTTACTGAATGAAAATATTTTGGATTGCGGCTGTCTACTTCAAAATATTTCCGGAAGTTGAGAATAAAATTATCAATAGTCCGTGTAGTAGGGTATACATTATAGCCCCACACCGCCTGTAAGATCTTTTCGCGGGGTACCACTTCATTTTTGTTTTCGATCAGCAACTTTAGCAACATGGTCTCCTTCTTGCTCAATTGAATCTTTTGCCCAGATTTAGTAGAGGCTTCCTGTGCTTTGAAATCAATAACATTATCACCAAAAGAATAGCTATTGCCGATAGAAGATTTGTCCAGCAGCTTTTTGTTCTTATCAATCAGTTTATGGACACGCAATAAAAGTTCTTCGAGATTAAATGGCTTGGTAAGATAATCATCGGCACCTTTCTTTAAACCAAGCACGCGGTCAGCACTGCTGCTCCTTGCGCTAAGAATAAGAATCGGAACTTCATTATTGCTGATCCGTACGGATTCCGCCACGCTGATACCATCCATTTCTGGGAGCATCACATCCAAAATGATGAGGTCGAAATACTCGGCTGTTACGGCATTCAATGCAGCCGCACCATCATAGGCTGAGGTAACGTTATAACCTTCCAGTTCCAGGTTTAACTTCAGTGCCTCGTGGAGATTTTCTTCGTCTTCCACCAAAAGAATAGATGTATTTTTCTCTCCGCTCATGTCTCAAAAATAACCGTGAATATACTGCCGACAGGTACATTGTTTGTCACCAGAATGTCCGCATTATGATCACGGGCGATCTTACTGCAAAGATACAAGCCGAGACCGGTTCCCTGTGTTTTCCGGATCGCTTCATTTCCGATGCGGTAAAACTTCTTAAATACTTTTTTCTTTTCATCATCTGGTATTCCCGGGCCTTCATCAATGATCTGTAATTTAACCAAATCATTCTCCTTTCTTAAAATGGCTGAGACGGGAGCTTCCTTCGGCGAATATTTCGCCGCATTTGCAAGAAGGTTATTGATCATCATTTGCAACAACAGGGCATCTCCTTTCACATCAGCACCCTGTTGTATCTCTGATTTGAAAACTCTTTCCGGGAACCTTGACCTGAAATCACCAACGCAATCCTTCAATAGATCCGACAGGTCCAACTCTTCTTTTGAAAGTTTATATCCACCACCATCGAGCTGCGAGGCGACGAGGATATTATTCGTTAGAAAATCAAGTCTTGACGTTTCCCTGAGCATCACCCCCATTAATTTTTTTTGTCTCTCCGTATCCAGTGAATATTTCTGTATCGTTTCGAGATTTAGCATTACTACCGAAATCGGGGTTTTTAGCTCATGCGTAACAGCCATCATGAAATTCTGCTGTTGTTGCTGTACATTGAATTGCCTGCGCACATAACGATATACTAACATAGCCCCGACGCCGATCACCAGGAGAAATATAATTCCTTCACCGATATATTTTGTCTTGTTTTTTTTATAATCATTATTTATTTTCTGAAGCCCGGTATTGAACATCACAGGTGCAGATATACTGTCAACCGCCGATCTAAATTGGCCTATTTTGAGATGTTTCATGTCCTTGTTCTGACTTTCCAGGGAGATGAACCACCACACAAGTGCAGCGACAATATAGATCAGCAGTGTCCAGTAAAGGATAGTGGCACGACGCAGTTTTTTCCTTACATCTTTTTTGGACATGAGGTGATTATTTCTTTTCTACGCGGACGCCGGCGTCAAAAACATGTTGAAGGGGATTTTCTCTCATTATCTGCTCAAGGGTGAATTTATAATTGCCGGCCTTTAAGCGCTTCGGAATATCGAGCCCGATCCGGTGTTCATAAATATCATCCATCCCGGTAGCTTTCCATCCTTTTTCATTCGTGGCCAGTGAAAGATCCAACGGGAATTTTTGAGCTGTATCCTGACCTGGTCCCTGGATATACAGGTTTATGTAAATATTATTAAAGTTATACTTTTCATTGTGCCGTAGTACCAGGTACGGCTGATAAAGTGCAGTAGTATCCTTAATTACAAATTCAAAGGTCGGCCGGAAACTGTTTTGCCAGGCGTGACCGGGAATGTTCACCGTTTTTTCATACAGGTCAATGGTTGTACAGGAAACAAGACTCAACACAGAAATTGCAAGGCACAAGGTATAAGGCAGAAAGAAGAGATAAATTCTTTTTGAATGCTTCATTGCCCAAAGATATAATGTCCGATTGAGACAAAGGCATGCTGTAAAGACAGGGTCTGCCGTAGAGACAGGCATGCCCTGTCTCTACTATAATACGTTTAACACCTGCTCTTTCGCCTTTTCCAGTTCATCTTTCATCAGGACCACACATTTCTGTATGGTAGAATCATATGCTTTGGAGCCTGTGGTGTTTATTTCACGACCGATCTCCTGCAGGATGAAGGATAGTTTTTTACCCTTTGATTCTTCGCTCTCCTGTAATAATGCGCGGAAATAATCGCAATGATTTTTCAGCCTCACCTGTTCCTCGCTGATGTCGATCTTTTCTATATAGTAGATAAGTTCCTGTTCGAGGCGATTGCCATCGTAGTTTTCTTTGCCTACATTTTCTTCCAGCAAACGGGTAATGCCTTCCCGTATTTTTTGCTGGCGCAGTGGCTCCAGCTTTATAACTTCTTCCTGTTGTTTGGCAATATTAGTTATCCGGCTTGCAAGATCATCTTCAAGCGATTTGCCTTCATCCAGCCGATGAGCATTAAGGTCGTCAATAGCAGCTCTCAGGACATTTTTGAACTCCTGCCAATCAGCATCGCTAAGTGTTTCGCTGCTTGGAGTAATTACTTCCGGCAATTTCACCAAAGTGCTGAGAATATGTGACGGATCAAGATTGAGGGCGGCTGATAATTCCGCGAGGGCCTTATAATAAGCTTTAGCAAGGTCGGTATTAATAGTGACCGGTTTTGCATTGCCTGTATCTTTTAAGCTGATGGTGCAATCCACGCTGCCGCGGACCAGTTTCTCAGAAAGCAGACGGCGAATATCAAATTCAAACGGCTTAAGTACAGCCGGCAGTTTTAATGATAATTCAAATTGTTTCCCGTTCAGTGATTTGATGTCAACCAAAAAAGTTTTATCGCCCACATTCTTTTCGGCCCTTCCAAACCCGGTCATTGATTTCAGCATTGATTTACATTTAAGTGGGTAAAGGTATTTTAATTATTGTATATCACACCAGGACCCCGTATTGAATAGTGTCTCCATTTGGAAGTAACCGTTTTTATTCCTAAGGGATGCCACAAAATCATGGAATAAAGTCTTACGTAAATTTTCCGTGCATCCGTGGCAAATACAAATCCGCCGCAGCAGATGATGCACTAACCGGAATAGTGCAATATCATTCTAACAGGTAAATTAATGGCGATGCTGCTTTATTGCAAATGGGATCGATCAGTAACCGGGGGCCAGAATGATATCAAAAAATGGCCTGAGATGATATATTAAAACAAAAACCCCTTCGAGGAATCGAAGGGATCATTTATATGGATGGGTTAGTAAGTACAGGAAATAGTAATTTCCTTCCACAATATTAAATATAATTTTTACTAACAAAAAAAAAATCTGGTAAAATTTTATTCACATTTTAAGCGGCTATATGGGGGAGAACTGCGCTACAAACTCTTATTTGAGCATTGTATTGGTATTTTGGTGAATGGTAATCAATGTTGTGACGTTTCTTCTATTCAACGAAAGCCTTGCTGCACAAGCATTTCATTCATCTGCAAATAATATTCTCAACGGGCAATGATTACTAAACAATGATTAAACAACTTAAATTTTCGTTTGATCGCTCATGATTAATGCATCTTTCGGTTGTTAAAAAAATTTTGTTCAGACAGCCCCTACTTAATGAAATCAGTCGGTTTTAAAGCAATATGACCAATTTACTGGTTATTACCTTTACCTGAAATTAGTTTATATGCGTTTTGAAAAACCCGTTCCTCTTCAACAAATCGCTCAATTGATCAATGCTGAACTGATCGGTAATGCTACTGCATCCGCAACTGGTATCAATGAGATTCATAAAGTGGAAAAAGGCGACCTTGCATTTGTTGATCATCCGAAATATTATGATACCTGCATCAGTTCGGCTGCCAGCTTCATAATCATCAACAAAAAAACTTCTTTCCCGGAGGGCAAGGCATTGTTGATCGTGGAGGACCCGTTTGAGGCATATTTAAAGATCGTTGATCATTTCAGGCCATTTAAACCTTCAATGAAACTCATAAGCGACTCTGCCGGAATTGGCAAAGACACCGTGATCATGCCTGGTGCTTATATCGGCAATCGCGTATCGATCGGTAAGAATTGTATTATTCAGCCCAACGTAACAATATTAGATCACGTGATCATTGGTGATAATGTGGTCATCCAGTCAGGTACAGTAATCGGCAGCGATGCTTTTTATTACAATAAGAAGACGAACCGGGATGTGCATTATAAAAAAATGGCGAGCTGCGGACGGGTAGTTATTGAAAACGCGGTAGAGATCGGAGCTGGCTGTACCATTGACCGCGGCGTAACCGGTGATACATTAATTGGCGCCGGAACAAAAATCGACAACCTTGTACATATCGGTCATGACACGATCATTGGAAAGAATTGTTTGTTAGCCGCACAAGTGGGCATTGCCGGGGCTGTGACAATTGAAGATAACGTTATACTCTGGGGACAAGTGGGAGTAAACAAAACATTAACGATCGGAGAAGGGGCTGTTATCTATGCACAAAGCGGGGTAAAGGATTCCATCCCGGGTAATAAGGTATATTTTGGCTCACCTGTTGAAGATGCCAGGGAAAAAATGAAAGAATTAGTATGGATTAAGCGGATTCCGGAGTTATGGAAAAGGGTAATGAAAAATCAGGGCGCATAATCATAGGGCAATTGATCCGCTAAATTCTTCCAGCTCCAGTATCCCTGGTTGATCCAATCCTTCTGATCATAGAAATATCCATTTTCTTTGATAGCGATACCATCGGTTAGTGCGATATAGGATATTGCAGCACTTATATTCTTTGGCATCTTGTATTTTTTCAGGTATTCCGGCTCCGGTTTCTTTTTTGTATATGTAACACTGAATTTGCGGGGAAACCAGATCTCTATTTCATTAGTGCTATCCAGGCCAGCGTAATAGGTTGTATCATACACATCGGTTATTTTATTGAATTTGGTTGGATTATTCTCATCAAGAAGGTCGATCACATAGCCATCTTCCGTTAACGTGCTGTCGTAGTAGCTCCGTAAAAAATGCAGCTTCGAGCCGAAGTATGCCTTACTCCTGTTCGTCGCCCATGCTACCTTCAAGCTGTCGTTGCCTTCCATTTCTGTATAAAGGCAAAAGCCACGGTAAAGATTAATGTCGGTGTTGTAATAATAAACAAAAGAGTCAAGCTGATAGCGCATATTATAACCAAGCGCCTTATTCTCTATTTGAAGCGGATCGGTAGCCAGTACTCTCAGCTTATTGCTTTTTTTCAGCAGGTAAAACTTCAATACTTCCGGATTCACCAATGTACATTTAGCCGCGTTGGGAGTGGACCCGATAAAATTTTCCAAAAAGAACTTCCCATATTTATCCCATCCGTCTTTTACTTCATTACTGCTTTTTATTATTACTTCGCCAAGACTTTTGTCTTCCTTGATCATCCCGATAACTGGGACGCTGCCATCTGTGCTGTTGATACGAATCAATTTTGTCTGGTACCCGGTATAGGAAACGAT
This sequence comes from Chitinophagaceae bacterium, assembly GCA_025450235.1. Taxonomy (GTDB): domain Bacteria; phylum Bacteroidota; class Bacteroidia; order Chitinophagales; family Chitinophagaceae; genus VBAT01. The sequence goes on from JANWHX010000234.1 coordinate 9,037, forward strand.
CAGTTCATATCCACCGGCTTTTAACTGCAATGAAAATTCGCCTTGCTTATTGGTGACTGTTCCAACAGTTGTGTTCTGGCAATAAACTGATGCCCCTGCCATAGGTTCATTGGTAACGGAGTCAACTACGCGGCCTGAAACGGTCTGGGCATTTGAATAAAAGCAGGATAATAACAACAGAAAAAAACTAATGTGACGGATGTTTTTCATAGCAATGAATTGACTGCTAAAGATAAGGTTTACCCGCTTATGCTTATATCGTATTTGTGCTATGAAATCTACTTTTAAGACCTTGTTGGCATTTGGATTATCCCTATTAGCGGGTGTTAGTAAGAAGATACTTTTCACACGCTTTTTGAATGGTTTGTTCCAGCGGAGTAAATGAAAACTGCGGAAAGGTTTTTAAAAATTTAGCGTTTTCAAAATACGTTTTGCTTTGGGCCACCCTGGCGCTTTCCCGGGTGATTATCGGTTTTTTACCCGTGAACCATGACCTTAATTTCTCTGCCCTCCATGCCATACCAAGCAGAAAGGGAGTTGTTTGGCTGACAGGTTTTTTCTTCCTGAATGAATCCGCCATAGTATCCATCAATTTTCTGAATGGCCAGTTTTCACCACTAACTATAAACCGTTCTCCACTTACCCCGCTTTCCATCAACATCACGGTGGCCGCTGCCACATCCTCTACATCCACAAATCCATTGACACCGGGAGGGTACCATTTGAATTCATCATATACTCTTTTAAAAATAGCTGAACTGCTGCTGTTCCAGTCACCGTAGCCCAGGATAGTACTGGGATTCACAATAACAGCATCTAATCCTTCACTTATGCCGCGCCATACTTCCAATTCGGCTTTATACTTGGATTTTGCATAGTGCGTGTTCACCTTTGAATTCTCCCATTTCTTTTCTTCATTGACATGGCCGCCGTCAGCTTTTCTTCCAAGCGCCGCCACTGAACTAATATGTACCAGGCGGCTGACATTCCGCTCCAATGCAATATTTACCACGTTTGCTGTCCCTTCCACATTTACCGTATACATCTGCTTTTGTTCTTTTTTTGTAAAAGAGACAATAGCAGCTGAATGAATGACTGTATCAACTCCCTCCATCGCATTTTCGAGAGATACCACATCCAACACATCGCCTTCAACCCAATCTACTTTATTAAAAACGTCTGCCGGAATGAAACCGGGGAGTTTGCCGGTGCGGCGTATGGCCCTTACCGCATGGCCCTTTTGTATTAATGCCTTAATGATATATGCGCCGAGAAAACCTGTGCCGCCTGTGACCAAAATTTTCATTGACAAGTTGAATAGTTAATTGCTGCGAAGATATTCCAATATGGAACAGTAAACAGGTTAGCCAATTTAAGGATCAACTGTAACCGTAGTATCCTCTCCCTGTCTTTCTCCCCAGTTCTCCTTTATCAACTTTTTCTTTTTGAATGTTTGAAGGCTTAAGGCGATCAGGGTGACCGAGCTGATCGTACACGGAACAACTAACTGCATAGTTTACATCATTGCCGATCAGGTCCATCAGTTTGAACGGCCCCATCTTAAAACCGGCTGATTCAAGCAGCATATCTATTTTTTCAATGCTTGTAAGACCTCCTTCCACAAGGCGGAGCGATTCAATGTAAAAAGGCCTGGCCACGCGGTTGACAATAAAACCCGGTGAATCTTTACAAACAACGGGTGTTTTTCCCATTTTTTGAACCAGGCCGCAGATTGTTTGTATAATATCGGGCCTGGTCAGTCCGGTGTTTACCACTTCAACCAGTTTCATCAATGGAGCGGGATTGAAAAAATGCATCCCGATCACTCTTTCCGGGTTTTTCATCTTCCCGGCAAGGGCAGTGATTGACAGGGATGAGGTGTTGCTTGCAAAAATAACTTCACGCCGGTTTAACTCTTCCAGTTGATCGAATAAGGCCGTTTTTGCTTCCGGCTTCTCGATAATCGCTTCTATGAATATATCCGCGATGCAGTTTTGAACTGCGCTAGTGAACTGAATCCGGACAAATGTTTTTTCCTTTTCGGATTGGCTGATCTTACCTTTTTCAACCAGTGCGTTCAGGTTTTTTTCAATGGAAGTCTTTGCATTTGCTAAAACGGTTTCATTTACTTCATATAAAATCGTTTTGAAACCCGCATGGGCTGACACCTGTGCAATCCCACTTCCCATGGTGCCGCCTCCGCAAACGCAAATTGTGTTGATCGTCACAAAAACAAATTGTGTTGTAAAGATATTATTTGCGGCGTTGTTATGGTCGTGGATATTCTGAGTCGTCGTTTATGATAAGATTCACTTACCTTACCGCAAACTTTTATGTATGGATACAAACCAACCACCAGTCTATTCAACTCCAAACATACCACCTCCTCCGCCCCGGTACAATGTATTCGGAACAAAAATACCTTCCGGCGTTGCATTCGCTATCGGAATTCTTTTATTTCTCCTGCCATTTGCCGAAGTAAAATGCAATGGCAACTCTTTTGCGAAAAACACTGGCCTGGGCATAGCCACCGGTAAAGAATGGAAAGAAAGCAAAAGCTTATTTGGCGAAGGCCTCGGGGGGACCACAACAACTACTAATAATCAAAGAAATGATCCAAATTTCTATGCGATCATAGGACTGGCGCTGGGAGTGATCGGGCTTGGGCTTTCAATGACAAATGCAAGGACTGCAATTGGCAGTGCACTTGTTTCGGGAATATTATCTGCAGGCGCACTCATAGGGTTGATGATTGATCTTAAACAGCAAGCCAAAGATCCCAACCCAATGAAAGATAATGTCGGCGGCGAACTGAACAATACGCTGAATGATATTAAGGTCACCATTGAATTTACCCCCTGGTATTATATCGCCGTTGTGTCTTTTTTAGCAGCAGCGTTTTTCTGTTATAAACGAATAGAGGCTGCAAAACGATAATTTGAATTCGGAATACATTAGGGCTGTCGTCAATGGCAGCCTTTTTTATTTTCTTCCGTTTTAAACTAAAAGAGATTTGTTATCACTAAATTTCAGCTGCAATCATTCTACATGCGGAAGATCCTTTTGACCATAATCCTCTATTGTCTCGCATCAAAAAACCATGCGCAGACATTTGACTGGTGGGCACAGTTGGTTAACTGGGACGGTGTCAGTGAATGGCCAAAATACATGATCACGCATCCCGGTTACATGGGACCTAATGCCTTACCCGTACCGCGTATCAGCAATGGAAGTATTGATAGTGTCTTTTCCTTTGGCACAACAGCCAGTTTTCATTTTTCTAAAGGAGACAATACACAGAATGTCACGCTCTATGCAAATTATTGCTTAGTAAAAAATGTCATTTCATTTGATGCATCGTGGATCCCCTATGAACATTTCACGATGAGTCATGCCATCAAAGAAGAACGGCATGTGTTTTCACATTTTTATTATGACCAGCATGCTACCGGGGATGTTCATCTCAATACAAATATCCAGTTGCTTAATAAATGGAGACAACACATTCAACTGGCATTGCGTATCGGTCACCGTTTTCCTACCGGCGGCGGTTTAGGTACCGCGCGATATACCGATGGACCTGGTTATTATTTTGATCTGTCATTTGGCAAGCCTTTTCCCTCATCATCTTTCAAATGGATTGGCATGCTCGGATTCTATTCCTGGCAATTGATAGACTATGGAAAAAGACAAAATGATGCTTTTTTATTTGGTACCGGCGGAGAATGGAATACAAAAACATTGAAGCTGCAAACTTATGTTGCCGGATACCTTGGTTATTTGAATATTGGGGACAAGCCAATTGTATTCCGGTCTTCGCTGGAAAAGAAAATAAAACGATACAGTTTGTTGCTGGGTTTTCAGCAGGGGCTGCATGATTTTAAGTATAGCAGTGCAGAGGCGGGGATAAAGATTTGTTTTAATTAAATAGAACTATTTTTACTCCTGGTACCAAAATGATAAAAAATGAACAGGATCACGTTATCGACTATTTTAGCAGCTTCTCTATTATGCAGCTTTTTCATGCCTTTTTTCTATTGGAATTCTTTTGAAATGAATGGATTTAATTTCTTGTTATCAGATCATATACCATCATATAAATACCTTTTATTGCTGACACCGTTAGTAGTTTTATTTTATTTATTCGGAGCATTAAGCGAAGAGAGTACTTCCTTTAGCAGAAAATTACTTTCGTGGGTCCCTCTTACCACACTTTTAGTTGTTTTCATACTGATCTTTATTAATGTAGGTTTTGATCGCCTCGTTTTTCCAAATGGAAATATTTTTTCAAACACCGGTGTGGGATTTTGGCTGGCGCTGATTTCATCTTTTTTATTGGCGTTGGTAAAACGCCGGGATAAAAAGTTACTACCGCTGCTAAAAAATGAATGAACCTTAAAAGCGAGATTTTATATTCTCTTATATCGCTGAAGTAAACTGTTTCAGGAACCTAACATCGTTCTCACTAAACAACCGGATATCATTAATGCCATATTTCAGCATCGCCGGTCGCTCAATACCCATTCCAAACGCGAAGCCGGTGTATTTGTTGGGATCAATCCTGCAATTGGTAAAAACGTTGGGGTGTACCATTCCGCAGCCAAGGATCTCTACCCAGCCGGTTTTCTTACAAATATTGCAACCCACACCACCGCAAATAAAACAACTGACATCCATTTCAGCGCTGGGTTCAGTAAAAGGAAAATAAGAGGGCCGGAATCGGACCTTTACATCCTTACCGTACATTTCCTTTACAAAAAAATAAAGTGTTTGCTTAAGATCAGCAAAAGAAACATTTTCATCAATGTACAATCCTTCGACCTGGTGAAAGAAGCAGTGGCTTCTCGCACTTACTGTTTCATTGCGATATACGCGGCCCGGGTAAATACCGCGAATGGGCAGGATACCTCTTTCCATTTCCCGGATCTGCACATTGCTCGTATGTGTGCGCAACAACCAGTCTGGGTTTTGCTGCACGTAAAATGTGTCCTGCATATCGCGGGCAGGGTGATGCTCATGCAGATTCAGTGCCGTAAAGTTATGCCAGTCGTCTTCGATCTCCGGTCCTTCTGCCACAGCAAAGCCTAATCGCTGGAATATTGAAACAATGCGATTTCGCATTAGCGTAATAGGATGACGGCTGCCGATGGGTATATCGTCCCCGGGCAATGTCAGATCAATTGTATTGGCGGGTGACTTCTGACTGTCGGCTGCTGACTCTTTGAGGCTTTCATATTTGCTTTCGGCAAAAAGTTTGAAATCATTCAGCACCTGCCCAAACTCCTTTTTCTTCTCGGCCGCCACATTTTTCATCTCCCCCATGATAGTTTTCACGATACCTTTTGTACCCAGATATTTAATACGGAACTCTTCCACTTCTTTTGAATCTGAAGCCGTGAATTTTTCGATTTCTTTCTTATACTTTTCTATCTGGGATAATAATTGATCCATCTGGCAAAGATAGGCTAAGAGGTTAAAGGAGAAAAAGAAGCATAGAAAATGAACTAAGAATAAAACGATAGTGAAAATGCAAAATAGAGATAGGCTAAGAGGTCAAAAGAGAAAA
>JANWHX010000235.1 GCA_025450235.1 Chitinophagaceae bacterium
CTGTCTTCAAAATCAGTGGTAGCCTTTGCAGATATCGATAGTGATGGTGACATTGACCTCTTTGCCGGAGGACGAGTATCGCCGGGCGAATACCCAACGACACCTCAGAGTTTTTTGCTGTTGAATGATGGTAAAGGAAAATTTACTGATGCCACGACTCAATGGATGAATACTGCAATGGCCGGCATGGTAACTGATGCAAAGTGGATAGATATTAACCATGATAAGAAACCCGATCTCATTTTGTCTGGCGAATGGATGGCTCCCACTGTTTTAATAAATACAGGCACACAATTGAAGCCCACGGATATGGGTTTGCAGTCACACAAAGGATGGTGGAATACATTTGAGGTTTTTGACGCTGATAAAGACGGAGATCTGGACCTGGTCGCCGGCAATTGGGGCCTGAACTCTCAATTGAAGGCCAGCCAACAAGAACCTGTTGAAATGATCTGGAAGGATTTTGATAATAACGGATCGATCGATCCTTTTCTTTGCAATTATATCAAGGGCCGTAGCTATCCATATATTTCGAGAGATGAGTTGCTTGATGAAATATACCCGATGCGTAAAAAATTTACCAGCTATAAAAGTTATGCCGACGCAAGGATACAGGATATATTTAGTGCAGAAGAATTAAAAAATGCCGGAAAATTAGAAGCCACGGATCTTGCTACAACTTATTTTGAAAACGTCAACGGACATTTCACTGAAAGGTCATTGCCCGTACAGGTACAGTTTTCACCGGTATATAAAATAGTAGTCCAGGATTGGAACAACGATGGGTATGATGATCTTCTCCTATTGGGTAACAACGAATATCCACGCCTGAAAATGGGAAAGATGGATGCCAGTTTCGGAACAGTGCTACTTAATGATAGTAAGGGCAACTTCAGGTTTGTACAAAATAGAGAAGCCGGGCTGGTCGCAGCCGGTGACATAAAAGATGCGGCTGTCATCCGGGTGAAGGATAAACGCTATTTATTAATAGGTGTGAACAACGGTGACCTGGTAACCTATAAAATAAATTAATGAAAAAAATCCTGCTCATATCATTATTCTTTGCGAATAACATTTCAGGACAAGAGGTAAAATTAACAGATAAGAATGAAGCTACCATTCAGCAACAGGTGTGGAGGCTGACAGAAGTGATGTATCATGATGTAGTGAATCCCCCTGCAGCTGCCCGCTTCTATGCATATTCAGTTTTGACCGGGTATGAGATACTTTCACAACTCGACCCTTCTGTTGTTCCTTTTCAACACACATTCAAAGATTATCCGAATACAAAAACCCTGGTTCAGCCAGCGGTGAACACAGAGCTCGCAGTGATGTATGGTATATTGGAGACGGGCAAGAACATAATCCCCTCTGGTTATCTGCTGGAGGAAAGACAAAATGAACTTGTGCAGGCATACAGGAATAGGAATCTTGCCACGGTGGTTATTGATTCGTCAATAGCATTGGCACAAAATATTTCTAAATTGATTGTTCAATATTCCCGGACTGACGGTTATTTCAAATTAAGCACGAGACAAAGGTATAAACCACTTGGAACGAAGGCTACCTGGAATCCAACACCTCCGGAATACATGGCTGCTGTTGAGCCGCACTGGCGAACGATACGCACTTTCATTCTTGATTCAGCTCAGCAATTCAAACCAACTGCTCCAGTGCCATTTAATGAAGATATTTCCTCCGGTTTCATCAAACTGGCGCGGGAGGTCTATGTAACCGTGAGCCAATTAACAGAGGAACAAAAATTGATCGCCGATTTCTGGGATTGCAACCCATTTGCCGTTCAGTTCCAGGGACACATGAGTATCGGATTAAAAAAAATATCTCCCGGCGGTCATTGGATGAGTATTGCCGGAATTGCAAGTAAAAAAGCTGGCCTGGATATTAAAGCTACAATGCTGTTACACACCTTGGTGGCACTTACTCTGCACGATGCCTTTATCAGTTGCTGGGATGAAAAATACAGGAGTAACCGCATTCGTCCCGAGACAGCCATTAACAGATATATTGATCCTAAATGGAAGCCAATGATCCAAACCCCACCATTCCCGGAATATAGCAGCGGACACAGTGTAATATCAACAGCAGCTGCAGAAGTGTTGACCTGGTTCCTCGGTGATAACTTTTCATTCAACGATTCAACGGAGACATATTTGGGGTTGCCCAGCCGGAAGTTTTCTTCTTTTCGTGCAGCTGCAGCAGAAGCAAGGATCAGTCGTCTGTATGGAGGTATTCATTTTCGCGACGCGATTGAGAATGGAGGGGAGCAGGGAAGGAACATTGGTGAGTTTATTATTAAACACCTGGCCATTTTGGGTCATTAGGCGTCAGGCCGCTGGGGGTGACTTAATTCACTTCAATCTCATCGACAAACAACCATGCTCTATTTCCCGCGCCGGAAAGCCCGGTAGGGATAAGACCGAAATTTTTTACCAGCACTTTGATATATCGTGCCGATACCGGAGTAAATGATACCTTGACAACACCATTTGATCCATTTGTTGTTTCGAACCTTTCGCTTTTACCGGCTGAAGTAAACGATTGCCCATCCTGAGAAATGAATATTTCAACGTATTGAGGAGGATAAACCCAGCTTCCTCCTGAACTTAATGTATGTATGATTGCGCTGCTTATTGTTTGTGCGGAACCGAGATCGATCACTACTTCACAATCAGGCCCTTCAAATCCTAAAAACTCAGTAGATTTTCCTAATCCTTTTTCATTCTGCACGCCATTCACTAAAGTAAAAGCGCCATCCCCCGGATACTTATTAGACGGAGTAGTAGTTAAAGTTATTTTTTTAGCGGTGGCTTTGTTGAATAAAAATCTTTGCGTGATGCGTGTGTTTTTATTATGTGCATAGGCATCTGTATTTTGATCAATTAGCTGGGGTTCAGTATATGCCCAAATTGAGTCGCCTCTATTGAAATTTATTGTAATTGGTTCGCTTGATTTAGTTTCTAATTGCCATAATAGTCCACTGTTGCTTGGCGCAGGTAGTATTGTGGCTTTCAAATCAAAATACGCCTTACTATAATTTGCCTTCCACAAATCATATCTTTTAAACTGCGTCTGCAACCTTTTCTCAAAATCCTGCCAATTCCTTTTTGCTTTCGGGCTCCACAGCACTTCGCTCAGTGCGCTCATACGCGGAAAGATCATGTACTCAACTTTACGTGTGTTCTCCATATATTCTGTCCAGACATTTCCCTGCGCGCCTAATACATGTTTCGCTTCCTGTGCATTCAATACAGCAGGTACCGGTTCATAGCTATATGTTTTTTCTATGGAAGTATAACCACCAATTGTAACCGAATCCTCATTCTGTGTTTGTGAATGATCAAAATAAACCCATCCACCCGGTGTCATCACTACATCATGATTTTGTTTGGCGGCGGCAATCCCGCCTTCTTCACCGCGCCAGCTCATCACCAGGGCCTTCGGCGCCAATCCTCCTTCTAATATTTCATCCCATCCAATTAATGTTCTGCCCTTACTGTTCAGATATTTCTCCATTCGCTGGATAAAATAACTCTGGAGCTCGTGTTCATCCTTCAGGCCTTTCTCCTTCATCCTTCCCTGGCAGCGAGGACATTTTTTCCAATTTTCTTTCGGACTTTCATCTCCGCCTACATGAATCACCTTAGAGGGAAACAGGGCAAGCACTTCATCCATTACATCTTGCAAAAATTTGAATGTATTTTCTTTTCCCGCACAAAACACATCATTGAATACACCCCATGTCTGCTGCACCTGTTTGCCTGTTGAATCGCCACTCCAGGTACATTGTTTGTTAAAATATCTTATCGTTGGTTCATTTGGAAAACAACTCAATTCGGGATAAGCAGCGATAGCAGCAGAAGCGTGTCCCGGTAATTCGATTTCAGGAAGAATAGTGATATATCTTTTTTGTGCGTAAGCAACAACGTCCTTGATTTGTGCCTGCGTGTAATACCCTCCATATCTTTTTCCGTCATTTCCCTTTCCAGGGTATCGGCCGATGATCGTTCCATTTCTCCAGGCACCCACCTGTGTGAGCTTTGGGTATTTTTTTATTTCGATGCGCCAACCCTGATCTTCTGTCAAATGCCAATGAAATGTGTTGAATTTGTGCAGGGCCAGGTAGTCAATATATTTCTTGATGAAAGAAACCGGGAAAAAATGACGGCCGACATCTAAATGCATCCCGCGATAGGCAAAACGGGGTGAATCTTTTATAGATACAAATGGAATTTGGATGTTCGTGTTCGGCAAAATTTTATCCGGTGTTGGCAGCAATTGAATTAATGTTTGAAAAGCGTAGAACAAACCTTTGGCATTTCCATGTACATAAATTCCTTTCTTATCCACGGCCAGTTCATACCTGTCATCTTTGATAGAAGTGGAATAGTCAATAAATATTTCAGTCGGAAATCCATAACTATGTTCCGTTCCTTCTTTAAACTGGGATATTTTGTAATATTTTTTCAGGTAGTCTTTGAAAAAAGAAACTCCGTAGTTACCAGGAACGTCATCGTTATAAATAAACCCAACCGGCTGTTTTATGGTAAGAAATCCTTTTCCAACTTCCATTTCTGCAGGCTGTGGAATAATATTTATCTGCTGAGCGCAAAGGGTTTTCACAAATAGGATCGTGACAAGCAAGTTGATCGTTGGACGCATACGAATCGTTTTAAAGATAGTGTCAAATCAGGCCCGATTGTAATGACAAAGAACCGAAAAAAACTGTTTTATTTTATCACCGGCAAGATAATATGGCTCGGGTTTACCGCATCATGATAGATCTTTACCGTTGTTTTCTGAAAAGCGCTTTCATCACATTCGTAGATGTTGACAAATTGCTGCGGATTACGGTCTGCCAGCGGAAACCAGCTGCTTTGTATTTGTATCATCAGCCGATGGCCTTTCTTAAATGTATGCGCTACATCCGGGAGGTCGAACCTTACGGTCTCAATTTTATTTGGTTTGAATGCCTCTGGTTTTTCAAGGCTGTTTCTATACCGCCCCCGCATTATTTCGCCCCGAACCAGCATTTGATAGCCTCCCATTGGATACGGTCTGGCCACACTGGCCCCGGAGGGCGGGTTGAAATCATCAGGAAAAACATCAATAAGCTTTACAACAAAGTCTGCGTCTGTAGTGCTGATGCTTAGTTTAAGATCGGCCGTTACAACACCAGCTAATGTAAGATCATCGTTTAGTATTTCGGTTTGAAATGTCAACACATCAGTTCTTCGAAAGGCGAAACGCTGATCATCGGTCATATACTCGCTTGTGCGGCCGAAATGGACGTCTTCGGTGTAAGGAACAGGATGAGCAGGGTCGCTAACGTATTCTGTGAAGCCTTTAGAAGTGGACGGTTTATTCCATGTCAACGTGCCATTGTTACTTAAATAAATAGCTTTCGACTGACTTTGCGCTGGCGGCCATTGATCCAGTTTTTTCCATTCATTCGCGCCGGAAAAGAAAATAGTTGCCTCTGAAATTTTCGGATCCTCGCCCTTGCCTTTCAGGTAATAATTGAAGAAAGGTATTTCCACATTGTTCTGATACCAGAAGGCAGTGTTGGTGCCAAAGCTGACATTGCCCAGTGAACTTCCATTGCGGGATGACCATTGACCATGTGACCAGGGTCCCATCACTATTTTATTATTTGTATTGGGACTTTGTTTTTCGATGGCTTTATAGAGGTTCCAGGCGCCAAAGCAATCTTCAGCATCAAATAAACCGCCGACAACCAACATGGCAGGACGTATTTCATACATCGCTGTCCGGGCATTTCTTGCTTTCCACCAATCATCATGATTTGGATGCGCATAAAGCTCTTTCCAGAATTGAATGCTGTCACCCATCAATTTGGACAATTGCTTTAACGTGCCTGCCTGCAGGTAAAATGCGTAATTATCCTTGATCTTAAAATCGTAACCTGTCGGACCGACTGTGGTCGGTTTGGGTCTCGGTTTGCCAAAACCCGAATAGAAACTAAATGCATCCATTTGGAAAAATGCTCCGTTATGATGAAAATCATCTCCCTCGAACCAGTCGGTGACCGGGGCCTGCGGGCTCACCGCTTTTAACGCGGGATGATTACTAGCCGCCGCCATCGTTGCATAAAAGCCCGGGTAAGAAATGCCAAACACACCGACGTTTCCATTGTTACCCTGTAAATTTTTTATCATCCAGTCAATAGTGTCATATGTATCGCTTGCTTCGTCCACATCAGCATTGCCCTTTTTATCTTTTCTAAATGGCCGGATATCTGCAAACTCGCCTTCACTCATCCATCTGCCTCTCACATCCTGGATAACGATGATATAATTTTCCCGGGCGTAGTATTTCCAATGCCGGTCCCATAGCCTTGAAGAAAACTCTTGTCCGTAAGGAGCGCATGAATACGGAGTTCTTGTCATCAATATCGGATGTTTCTCCGTTTTATCTTTCGGTGAATAAATGGAAGTAAAGAGTTTAATGCCATCCCTTACCGGAATGTATTGTTCCGTTTTGACATAATTTTCCCGGATCCATAATGAATCCTGGTCAGTTTGTGCTTCGGCAACTAAGACAACGAAGATGAGCAAAAAAGAAAGCACTGTTTTTCCCATGGAAGATGATTTTGAAAGATTAAATTTACTGATTCTCAATTCCTGTTGATTTTTATTTATGCCATCTAACGAAGATATCATAAACCGCTTTTACTCAGCTTTTCAAAAACTGGATCACAAAACTATGAATGAATGTTATGCTGAAGATATTGTTTTCAGCGATCCTGTATTTATGGTATTAAAGGGAGATGAGGTGAGAGCTATGTGGGAGATGCTTTGTAAGAACGCCAAAGACTTTTCGCTTACGTATTCCAATATCGAGCAGCTGGATGAGGAATATGCCACCTGTAACTGGGTAGCGACCTACACTTTTTCAAAAACAGGGAGAAAGGTGGTGAACCGGATAAAAGCGTATATGAAATTTTATGAAGGGAAGATCATTGAGCACAGTGACGCTTTTAAGCTCAGTAATTGGATCGGACAGGCTTTGGGCTGGAAGGGACAGCTATTTGGCTGGACCGGGGTAATGAAGAAAGCAGTACAAAAAAACGCAAAAAAGAATTTAATGAGTTTTATCGAGAAAAAGCGAGTGATCAATAGTCAATAGGGCACTTCGATAATCGTAAACCCACTCACGACTCACGACTCACGACTCACGACTCACCACTCACCACTCACCCCTCACGCTCTAATCTTCCAACACACCAAACTTTCCCGCATTCACATCATCAATAGCCTGTTCTAATTCTTCCCTTGTATTCATAAGGAACGGGCCATATTGCGCAATGGGTTCGTCGATGGGCCGGCCGGATAATATTAGTAATACTGCATCGTCGGTGGCTTCGATATTTATCCCTTCGCTATCATTATTAAATAAAACAAAATGATCAGCCGCAGCCCTTTCATCATTAATCAAAGCGCTGCCTGCTATCACCAATAAACCTGTGTTGTAGTCAGAAGGAAAATTGAAATCCAGTTTTGCTCCTTTATTTAATCTTGCATTATACACATGCATAGGAGTAAAGGTAGATGCGGGGCCTTTTGTACCCTGGTACTCGCCTGCGATAACTTCAATCGTTCCTTTATCACCGGGCACCTGGTATTTTCCCATCATACTACGAGTAATCTCCTGGTATTTAGGTGAAGTCATCTTAAATTTTGCAGGCAGGTTCACCCACAATTGCACCATTTGAAATAAACCACCTTTTTTACTGAATTCTTTTTCGTGATATTCTTTGTGTAACAAACCTGAGGCGGCAGTCATCCATTGTACGTCTCCTTCTCCTATTATTCCTTTGTTACCGTAGCTGTCATGATGCGCTACTTTCCCGTGATAGGCAATCGTCACTGTTTCAAAACCGCGGTGGGGATGAACGCTCACACCCCTCGGTTCATCTGATGGAGCAAATTCTACTTTTGAATTATAGTCCATCAAAAAGAAAGGACTCATCCTCTTTTTGTCTATTGTTCTTCCGGGAAAAAAGCCATGCACCCGGAACCCGTTGCCCACCATGTGCGGTGGCGGCGGCGCTATAATAGCTTCTATTGATCGCTTATTTTTCATAATAAAATTCTTTTTTTGAAACTCAATAAGATTTTCTTCGGGTAAGTTCCACTGAAGTTAGACAGGCACTTCCATCAACAATATTTCCGCATTACTATCCGCATCTATCTTCAGTTCGGCTGCATCTGTGATACCCAATCCGTCTCTGCGGCTCAGCTTTTCTCCATTGATCGTCACGTCGCCTTCGATCACGAACGCGTACACGCCGTTGTTTTTATTCCGCAGCTGATAGGCGGTGCTGAAATCTTTGTCCAATTTTCCAATACTAAACCACGCATCCTGGTGGACCTGAACACCCCCGTCATTGGTTCCTAACGGCGAAACAACAGTAATCAACTTATTATGCTTATCCGCCTCCGAAAAACTTTTTTGCTCATACCTCGGCTCTACATTTTTTTTATTCGGGAAAAGCCATATCTGGAAAAATCTCACTTCCTTATCACTATTTTTATTTTTTTCCGAATGTTGAACACCTGTTCCCGCACTCATTACCTGCACATCACCCTGGCTGATCACTTGTTTGGTACCCATATTGTCATTATGTTCGAGTTCACCCACAGTGGGTATTGAGATGATCTCCATATTGTCGTGTGGATGAGCCCCGAAACCCATGCCTCCGGCGACCGTGTCGTCATTTAATACTCTTAATGCTCCGAAATGGATCCTTTCAGCATCATGATAACCGGCAAAGCTAAATGTGTGATAAGAATCCAACCAGCCATGATTAGCGTGTCCCCTGGTATTAGCCTTGTGAAGAATAGATTTCATAAAATTCCTTTTGTATTATAGTTAATGATTAAGCCGCCGCTCTTTCGTTGGCTATCGGTTCCTTTACGATACTCTCCGCCAGCCACAAATATTCCGCAATAAAATTATGAACACTGTTTTGAAAATTCTCATCGAGTAATGCACCCTGGGGATTGAATTTTTTGTCAACTGCCGGCACTAGGAGCAAATAGGGTGACGCAATTCCAAATAAAGCAGGTACCAATAATAATAGCTGCTGCGCTGCACGGATCCCACCCATCTGTCCCGGTGAGGCGGTTACAATGCCAAAGGGTTTGCGATGTTGCTTTGGAAAATGATCCAACAGGTTCTTAAGGGCAGGGGAGTAGCTGCCGTTATATTCTGGTGTAACAAGAATAAAGGCGTCAGCTGCAAAAATTCTTTTGCTTAATGGTTTAAATTTATCAGGAGTATGTTCGGCAGATGTAAAAACCGATTGCAGTGGCGGTAAGTTCCATTCCTGCAAGTCGATCAAACCTATTTCATGATTCGTTGTCTCCTGCAAAATCTTATATAGGTGTAAGGCTACTCTTTTGGTTATGCTGTTCGTTCTTGAGCTTCCCGATATTATCTCCAGTTTCATTGTGAGTTGGTTTTAAATGTAAAATTAGTTAAAAACAATGTTTAAACATCAAATTATGATCCATTAGTAATTATTTAGCGTTTTTGACAGCCTGTAGGTCTTAGTGACAGGGAAAGAGAAGGTGATGGCAACCGGACTGCAGTTTTTGTCAGCTTTCCGTCATTATCGTTTAATTTCGATCATAAACATTTTAACAGATGATCAACCGAAGGAAATTCATAGCATTATCCGCTTTGGGCTCCGCCGCCTTGATTGATAAGAAAATGATGGCCGCTGAGCAAACAAACAGTATCGGTGCCAAACCTGTTGTCATTTCCACATGGGATGCGGGCATTGAAGCAAATAAAGCTGCATGGAAAATTCTGGGTGCCGGAGGTAGAGCATTAGATGCAGTTGAGGCTGGCGTTATGGTCACAGAAGCATCCCAGAACTGCTGTGTTGGGTTAGGAGCTAATCCTGACCGGGATGGATTTGTTACGCTTGATGCCTGTATCATGGATGAGTTTTTTAATTGTGGCAGTGTCGCGTTCCTGGAACGCATTAAGCACCCCATTGCTGTGGCCCGGAGGGTTATGGAAAAGACCCCACATGTTATGCTTGTCGGTGAAGGTGCGCAGAGATTTGCAATTGCTGAAGGATTTCCGCTGGAAGGACAAACGCTTTCGCCAAATGCACAAAAAGCCTATGACGAATGGTTAAAGAAGTCTGAATACAAACCCGTAATTAATATTGAAAATAAAAATAACCGGGGATCATCAGTCCCTTCACAATTTGAGTCCGGGGAATTCAATCATGATACGATTGGAATGGTGGCAATGGATGCAAAAGGAAATTTGAGTGGAAGTTGCACGACGAGTGGTATGGGTTTTAAGATGCGCGGACGCGTCGGCGATTCACCCATCATTGGTGCAGGTTTATTTGTTGATAACGAAGTGGGAGCTTGTACGGCTACTGGCCAGGGGGAAGATGTGATTCGCATTGTCGGTTCGCATACGGTGATTGAATTGATGCGCCAGGGATTGTCGCCCGAAGCGGCATGTAAAAAAGCTGTCGAAAGACTTGTAAAAATAAAAGGAGCAAAGGCCAAAGAGATCCAGGTAGCATTCCTGGCCCTGAATAAGAAAGGAGTCACGGGTGCATTTGCCATTCATAAAGGATTTAGTTATGCATTGAAGACGGAGGGAGTAGAAAAATTAGTGACTGCTAAAAGTTTACTGGCAGGTTGATTGACTCAGCATTTTCGACTTGTCCTTAATTTTCGTAAAATAGATTGTTTGATGAGCCAATACATTATTGAAATAGCAACGTCAGATTTCTCAACAACTCAGTCGGCAGTGCAGGGAGGGGCAGACAGGATAGAGCTTTGTGCAAATCTTTCCGAAGGGGGCACTACGCCATCGTATGGTCAGTTAAAAAAATGTCGCGAAGCATTTACCATTCCATTGTTTCCTATCATTCGTCCGAGGGGTGGAGATTTTTTATATACGGGTGAAGAATTTGAGATAATGATGAAGGATGTTAAGCTTTGTAAAGA
>JANWHX010000236.1 GCA_025450235.1 Chitinophagaceae bacterium
ACGGTATTTTGATTTTATATTCAAACTTGCTCAATCCATTGCTTCCGAAATCCGAAGACCTCAATGTCCCGATATCCCATCCTCTTTGTGTACCTGCCGAGTTCCTTGAGCGCCGTGACTCGGTGATCTTTTCACTTTCTTCCACATTCACAGCACCGGTACCATCTACCGCATCTACATTTGCAATCACATCATTCCACCAGGTATTGCCGGCGATATTCTTGCGGGCCCCTGCCAACAATATTGCTCGGCAGCCTTCAGGCCAATGCACCAAATTGTTATCAACCTGTTGCAACAAAGCGGCACAACCAGCTGCAGCCGGTGCGGCCATACTAGTCCCGCTTAAAGTAAGACCTACAGTGGTCACATTTGTTCCATTGGCTGCTATTTCCGGTAACTCGCGATCACCATGTGAGCTGGAAGGGTTTCTGAAAACAGAAGTACCTGACATGGTACCCGCACTATCATCATGATTCCCGACTGCCAAACTATTAAAGCCTTTGTGATTTACATATTCAGTACTGCTTCCATTCCCTGCCGCCTGGAGAATAGTCGGATAAGGCCAATGAAGAATAAGCCAGTCTTTATATATATCATCAAAAGAAAGAGTGGAACTGGTCTGTTCCGCATCGCGGTGAAAACTCTGGCTGATAACGGTGCAATTTTTATCCACTACTGCCCAGCGTAATGCAGCAAGCGCATAATCATTGGCTGAATAAAGTGTGCAGCCTTTGGCATGGCCATGTGGTTTACTCCGTTCTTTGTTCTTGATAATTCCGCACGTATGCCTGGCATGAGTAGAAGTGTTGCTCTGGCTGCTGTCATAAAAACCTTTGATGACAAGATTGGTCGTATCATCCGGTCCTTCTTCCCAGACAGCCACACGGATACCAGCACCGGTGAAACCAATTGTATGTACATCATCCGAATGAGCAATAGCCATTGAATCTTCCAGGTCTTCAATACCTTTTGGATCATAGAGGAACAACCCGGCAACGTCTTTCATTTTTGCAATAGCCTGGGCCTCTTTCAGGGTAAGTTGGGCATATACTACAGGGGCTGCAGGATCGGCAATTACTCTTTCCGTTTGGAATGTTTCTGAAATTCTCCTGGCAAGCGTTGAAGTCAGGTCATACATTCTTTTTTTAGTTTCCTCCGCCGGTGCTTTATAAGGTTTCAATTTTGTTTTATCCGGAAGTGTGGACTTCTCAACATTAGTGAGCCAGATAGCAACAAATTGCCTGCCCCCATTTTTTGCAAAACGATCATGAAGCGTAGGGTGCAGCTTTCCATATTTTTCAAAACGGTTCTGTTCGAGCTGCTCCAATACCTGTTCGTGATTAACCTTCTTTCCTGTTTCGTCAAACGCTAGTTCATAGGGCTTACCATTTTTTTTATCAAAGGCTTTCATTACTTCGATGAATTTTCCCTTGGTTGCCTGGTGCGCAGGAACACGTTCCACCGAAAGACCGTTTACTTTCAGCCTGACCATCGCCGCAACAGCAAGATCAGCAGGAACACGGGCTTTGGAATCGGTAACAAAAAAAGGAATATTGGTATTGACGGAATACTTTTCTCCTTTTTTTGTAAGCAATTCACCAATTGTTAGTGAATGCCAGCCTGTGCCTAATTTTTCATCGGCCTGCCAGACTGCTTTGCGCCCATCTTTTGAAAGTTTGACCTTACCTTTTTGATCACGGACAGATACTGAATTCTGTATTGATCTTTGATCAAGCCCGGTCTTACTGTCAATGACAATACTGGCACCGGGAAAGACGACCTGGTATGGATCCAGGTTGACGGAGATCTGGTTAATTGGTTTCATAATTGTAATATTTAATTTAGAATAAAGTTTCTTACCGGGACGAAGTTGCTACCGATAATCATTGCCATTAACCGGGGTGGGTGAGTTACACAGGGAAAAAAGAAGAGCAGCTATAGATCAGATATGAAAACCAGGCTTGGGAACTAATAAAACCGAATGAAAAAGTAAAGATTTAAAATGAAACGAAGCCACCGTTTTTTAACTGTAAAAAAAATGGTGAATACACGGTGGGACTCGTGATAATAGCTGTGATGGAAATAAATCACCCCGCCTGTGTAGGGGCCGGCGCGAGAAAACCTGATGTGTATACGGTGTATTGTGCACGATTCCGTAACTTCCCATTCCATCCTTTTAATTACATTATTAGAATATTTAAAACGAATTGCATGTCAAAGAAGACAAATACTTCGCGAAGAAAATTCCTTCAGCAGATAGGAAGTGCCAGCTTGTTGGCAGCAGCTGGTCCATTGACCAGTTTTGCTGCAAAAGAAAAAGCGGAGGAGCGCATCATCCGGTACAGCAGGAAAATATCTTCCAATGATACGGTTAGGCTGGCTGTAATAGGATATGGTATCCAGGGACATTTTGATCTTACCACTGCATTGAAAGTTCCCGGGGTTGAGCTGGCCGGGATATGTGATCTTTATACAGGAAGACTTGAAGGCGCAAAGGAATTACACGGCAAGGAAATTTTTACCACGAAAAATTATAAGGAGATACTTGACCGCAGCGATGTGGATGCGATCATTATTGCGACGAGCGATCATTGGCATGCAAGAATAACTAAAGAAGCATTGAAGAAAGGAAAGCATGTGTATTGTGAAAAGCCAATGGTACATAAAATATCAGAAGGCATGGGCATGGTGGATGCACAACGGAACAGCAATAAGGTTTTGCAGGTAGGCAGCCAACGGGTGAGCAGTGTCGTATATGCAAAGGCAAAAGAATTGTACAAGGCCGGTGAAATCGGAAAGTTGAATATGGTGAATGCGGTATATGACAGGCAAAGCGCAATCGGGGCCTGGGAATACACGATGCCGAATGATGCGTCACCGGGAACAGTCGACTGGGAACGCTACATCGAAGGAATGAATAAGATACCTTTTGATGCGAAGAAGTTTTTCTGGTGGAGAAACTATAAAGAATTCGGTACCGGTGTGGCCGGAGATCTTTTTGTCCATCTTCTTTCAGGCACACATGTAATCACCAACTCAAAAGGACCAAATAAAATATTTTCTTCTGGTCAGCTTTCCTATTGGAAAGATGAACGGAATGTACCGGATGTAATGACCGGCATCTTACAATACCCTGAAACGACCGACCACCCGGCTTTTCAACTGACGTTGCAGGTAAATTTCATTAGCGGTACCGGTGGGCAGGAAAGTATAAAACTTGTGGGTGAAGAAGGAGTGATCGAACTGCGGGGCAATAGTCTTACAGTCAAACATAGCATCATGGCTAAAGCACCAGGTATCGGTGGGTACGATGCGGTGTTTACTTATCCCAAGGTAATGCAGGATCAATTGATGGCAACATATAACCAGAAGTGGACCGATGAAGATAAAAAAAGACCTACCAAGGCTGATGTGGATTTCAGGGCGCCCCAGGGATATAGCGATCATTTGGACCATTTCACCAATTTCTTTGATTCAGTAAGAACGGGTAAGCCTGTTGTGGAAGATGCCGTGTTTGGATTAAGAGCTGCGGCTCCCTGTCTTGCATGTAACGATAGTTATTTTCAGAAAAAAATTATTAATTGGGACCCGGAAAAAATGAAGCTGGTCTAGAGATTGATCACGGATGACCCGGATGAAAGAGATTTTCACAGATTGAATCTAAACGGATTTTTTTTATAATCACAATTGACTTCTTAATGCCAATCCGTGCTAATCTTTTTAATCCGTGATATCCGTGATCCGTGTTCCCCACTTTTCACTTCTATTAAATTGATCGTAATAATGAGAAACTTTATTTACTGCTCAGCCTGTGTTTGCTTATTTTTTTGTTCTGCAACCGTTCACCCGGATGAATGGGTTTCATTATTTAACGGAAAGAACCTCGAAAATTGGAAAGTTGGCGCCAATGCCGCGACATTTAGAATTGAAGACGGAATGATCGTGGCGAATGGCCCGGTAGCACATCTGTTTTATGATGGCGATGTGAAGCAACATAATTTCAAAAACTTTGAATTCAAAGCTGATGTAATGACGACAGCGGGATCGAATTCGGGAATTTATTTTCATACGGTTTACCAGGACAAAAGTTGGCCAAAGAAAGGGTATGAAGTACAGGTGAACAATTCGCATACCGACTGGCGAAGGAGCGGTAGCCTTTATGGTATACAGGATGTAAAGGAAGTCTTTATCAAAGACAACGAATGGTTCACAGAATACATTAAAGTCGAAGGAAAAAGAGTGATAATAAAACTGAATGATAAAACGGTTGTCGATTATACTGAACCGGATGATCTGAAAAGAGATGCTAATAATGAAGGCCGCGTGATTTCAAGCGGCAGCTTTGCGCTGCAGGGTCATGATCCGAATAGCAAAGTGTATTTCAAAAATATCATGGTGAAAGCGCTGCCGGATTGAATATCTCATATAAAAATATTGGAACCACATAGACACAACTTGTCCCGCCGAAAGGCGTGGATAGAAACATAGGATTTCACATAGAAAACTATGTGGTTTCTTCTATTGTGCGCTATGTCCTATGTGGTTCAAAAATTTTAGTGCTTGCTACATCCCGTAGCCATTTATCTTTTCCGTGTCTTAATTATTCCACCAATAAGTACACTTCAATACAAAGGCCCTGTTGCGGACAAACAACGGAGAGGTGTAATAATTATCGGTATATACAAGGAACAGATCGGACGCAGGGCGGTAACGCCATTGTAGCCTTGCATTCAGGTTGATATTTTTTTGCTGATCATTGTATTGAATAAACGTGGTTAGAAAAAGCTTATTGGTAAAAGTGACATCAATGCGCGGGCCGATGAGCCAGAAGGTTGTGTTGCCCCAGGGCTGAGGTAACTTGATACGATTATACACGGTGCTTAATGTAATGCCAACATACGGCTGAAAGCGATAACCAAGATCAACATTCACATTATAACGGTTGCCGCCGGCATAATATCCGCCAAAACGGGTAGTGATAGTATAGGTAAACAGTTTTTGCGGTTTTGAAAAAAATTCTATGCCAAAGGCTTTCCACCGGTGCACAGTTCCGGTAGCTAACGTGTCTTTGTTGCTATTGGTAGGATCGAATGGCTGCAACAATTCTACATAATCATTACCCACCCATATATCAAAAACACTTTGATCAAGAAAGTTGAAGATGTACAACAAAATATTTTCGTTATCTGTTTTCTTAAACGAAGTGTTATAATAATAGACCCCAAAATATTTCGGTCCATGACTCAGGATCTTTCCTTTTTTAGCAGGAAAGAAAAGATGGCTGGCATTCGGGCCCAATTTGATATAATTGGATCGCGGGACATACCCGACTTCAGCAGAATAATTTGTGTCTACGTATTCATGTTGCCATCCGAGCGACCAGCGACGGGTGGTATACTGAAGGTTGGCGGCATGGGCAAAGTTTTTATCATTCTTACCAGGAGTAAATGATTTTAGAAACATCAATTTACCTGTCCATGCGTTATTGGATGAAGCCAGATTATATTCAGCGCCAATATTCCTGTTGTACAGACTGTATTGGGGTTTGGTGCTGTCCGGGGTATAATTAAGCGATTGTTTATTAATGAACATCAGGCGGAAGTTCGACCGCGCGAAGACCTTTCTTTGCAGGGCAATGACGGAAAAATTTTGTGCCGGCAGTCCCGCGTCAGTTACTTTTTGTGTTTGCATATCCATGACCCCGATACGCCAGTTCTTGTCAATGTTGCCACTGAGTCTTGCACCAAAGCTGATGGGTACTCCCAATCCAATACGCCTTGAGAAAAAGGGTCGGATGTTTGTGAATCCAAAATTTCCAAAGAGATCGTTGTTCTCTAAAAAGAATTGTCTTTTTTCAGGGAAGAACAATTCATATCGTTCGAGGTTGGTGACCTGCCGATCTACTTCCACCTGTGAATAATCGGGATTTACCGTAAGATCGAGGTTAAGTGATGAAGTCAACGCGATCTTTGCATCGGAGCCGACCTCTTTTCGCCAATTCGTTTTAGTATTCGGTGAATAGCTTTTAATGATGCCTGTTAATGCGTAAGGGATGATCGAAAGGTTCAAACCAGGAGAAGGAGGCGGCTGATCCCAAACCAATACACCAGTATGTGCCAATGATGCAGTTGGGAATTGCCTGGGTACCGGCGCCCATGCTGATTTTTCAGCCGCTGTTATATCAAGCCTGCTGAAGTTGACACCCCATTCGGTGATCCCTTTCTTATAACGGATAGTTTTAAAAGGAATGGCGGCTTCAAATACCCATTTTTCATCATCATTCTTTACAAACGATACCCATTTATTGTCCCAGTTAAGATCCGCTTTACCTCCTTCATACAACATACCATCCCATTGCGCACCGGCCGCATTCGCCCCGAACGTATAACCATTGGTAAGATCATTGTAAGGGTCTAAAAAGAAAATAAAATTGTCATTCTTTCCAAAGACAAAATCCCGGCGCAATGATTCAACCATAAATGGTCCTTTCTTTGGCAGCCGGCAGATAGCTATTATGTAAATGTTTTCATTATCATACGACATTTTGACTTCTGTATTCACTTTTGCTTTGCTGGTATCCATGGGCAATACCATAAAAAAACCGCTGGCTGTTTCAGCTTGCTGCCAGGTTGCTTCATTCATCACCCCATCAACTACGACTGGCAGGGTTGTTTTGCGTATGTGTAATTCAAACCCAATATTCTTTTTCTGTGCATTCGAACAGATAACACTGATGCTAAGTATGAAAGCCGGGAGATATTTCAAAGCAAGCAGCCGATTTGCACTCAAAATAAGCATGTTTCAGGAGTAACGCTTCATTCGGCTCACCAAAATCACTCCCCATACTGCCGAAGATCATACCAAATTGCTGTGACCGTAACTACCTTTCATGACTTATAATTTTATTATTCACTCTTAATACAGAGTTTATGAAATATCTATTTCTCTTTTGTGCTGCCTGGCTGTCTGTTTCAGTCACTGCCCAGCAATGGACCAAGCAATATGATATGGTGGATGAATGTACCGGCGGGCTGGCCCTCGTAACTAAAGGCGATAAACATGGTTTTGTAACAAAAGATGGAAAGCTTGTTGTGCCTTTGATCTATGATGATGCGCTGCATTTCAATGAAGGAATGGCGGCTGTAAAAAAAGACGGTAAATGGGGTTTTATTGATACAACCGGCCACGAAACAGTGATCCCGCAGTACAGTGACGCCAATTCATTTAATGACGGTCTTGCCCTTGTTGGCAAGGACAACAGGTATGGCTTTGTTGACAACAGAGGTAAAATTGTCATTCCGATGAATTTTGATGGAGCGACCGGTTTTTCAGAAAGCCTTGCGGCCGTTAGCAGGAATGGGGCCTGGGGTTATATTGACAAGACAGGGAAAGAAGTGATCGCATGCAAATACGGGTTTGCCGGCTCTTTCAATGATGG
>JANWHX010000237.1 GCA_025450235.1 Chitinophagaceae bacterium
CTTTTTCTCTTTTGACCTCTTAGCCCCTTTTCTCTTTCCCTCTTTTTCTCTTTTGACCTCTTAGCCCCTTTTCTCTTTCCTCTTTTTCTCTTTTGACCTCTTAGTCCCTTTTCTCTTTCCCCTTTTTCTCTTTAACCTCTTAGTCCTAAATTTGCCGCCCTGATAATAGTGTTATGTTAGATAAGCTGGAAGCCATTAAAGCAAGATTTGATAAGTTGGGAGTCGCCCTCACCAACCCTGAGATCGTAGGGAATAATAAGAAATTTGCGGAGACCAGTAAGGAGTACCGCACCCTGGAGAAGATAGTGGCAGCCTACAATGATTACAAAAAAGTCCTCGATGATATTGAGTTTTACAAAGAGGCATTGAATGGAGATGATGACGAAATGCGGGAACTGGCAAAAACAGAAACCCCGGCAATTGAAGAGAAGAAAGTTCAGCTGGAAGCCTACATCCGCCAATTGCTGATCCCGAAGGATCCGCAGGATGAAAAAAATGCCATATTAGAGATACGGGCCGGTACAGGTGGCGACGAAGCAAGTTTATTTGCCGGTGATCTTTTAAGAATGTATATCCGCTATTGCGAGCGAAAAGGGTGGAAAACGGCCATACTTAGCGAGAGTGAGGGAACAGTGGGAGGTTATAAAGAAGTGCAACTGGAAGTAACCGGCGACGATGTCTATGGTACATTGAAATTTGAGAGTGGAGTTCATCGTGTGCAGCGGGTACCGGATACCGAGGGCAGTGGTCGCGTGCATACATCGGCAGCCACGGTGGCGGTAATGCCGGAGGCCGAAGAAGTGGATTTCGAATTAAACCCGGCAGATGTAAAAATGGAAACGGCCCGAAGTGGTGGGGCGGGTGGCCAAAATGTAAACAAAGTCGAAACAAAAGTTTTGTTGACACATATCCCCACGGGCACAGTAGTGGTTTGCCAGACCGAAAGGTCTCAACTGGGAAACCGGGAAAAGGCGATGCAGATGTTGAGAACCAGGCTGTATGAAGAGCAAGTAAGAAAGCAGGAGGAAGAGATTTCCAGGCACCGGAAAAGCCTGGTTAGCACCGGTGACCGGAGTGCAAAGATCAGGACGTATAATTTTCCCCAGGGCAGAGTTACCGATCACCGGATAGGCTTGACCCTGTATAATTTGCAGGAGGTATTAAATGGACATATCGACGAATTACTCGAGGCCTTACAGTTTGCGGAGAATTCGGAGAAACTGGCAAGGCAGAATTAACAGTTATTTCTTACACCCGCCGCAAACCTTTTCGTCCGTTCAGCGTCATATATGTGGCCGGTAGTGCAGCAGAGAACAAAAAAATTCAGGGAGATAAATAATTCTGGTCTGATTTATGCAATATTGAAATTGGAAGCATCTGCTTCAAAAAAACAGTTCTTTAACAGCCATTTAGTCGGATAAGAAAATGATGAATTCATGACACCGGGCTTTAGAATTTCATTAACAGGAAGTGTGATACTAATGGCAGTAAATTTGCGTTATACAATTATTGAACTTCTTATAAAAGCAGTCAATTTTCTCATAAGCAGTTAGTTTTGGTTGCGACCCCTGTTTCCACAGGGGTCTATTTTTTTATATACCTTCTGATGCTGAAAATGAGGCCAGCCGTGCATCCTACCGCATCGCTTACAATGTCGCCAAAGTCAAATGAACGAAAAGGAACAAAATTTTTCTGGATGAACTCCATAATGATCCCATAGCCAGCAAAGATGATCGCAATGGTCACGAATGCACGCAGGAGGTTCCGGTGCGAACTATCTTTTCTTAATAATTTCAAAGCAAGGCACCAGAGGACCACCAACAGGGCAAACATTCCGACATGTACCCATTTATCGAACCAGATTTGGTCCAGCCAATCTTCCTGCGGAAACGCCGTCCCGGGTATAGTCAGGAGTATAATTGAAATGAGGAACCAGGCGATTGCTGCAAAGAATACCAGAGTTGTTTTGTTCAAAAATTTTTTTGCAATAATAAACGATATTCAGAAATGAACTTAAATAAAAAACAGAATCCGCAGAAGCGGACCCTGTTTAACCAACTATAGAACCAAAAACTGCTTGTTCAGCAATTTTGATTAATTACGTAATTACTATTTGTTCAGATTGAGAAAGGACAATGGGATCTAAAGTTTGGTCTTCCCCATATTTTGCAATTGCTGAAG
The DNA here is from genome assembly GCA_025450235.1 of Chitinophagaceae bacterium. GTDB lineage: Bacteria > Bacteroidota > Bacteroidia > Chitinophagales > Chitinophagaceae > VBAT01. The sequence goes on from JANWHX010000237.1 coordinate 2,182, forward strand.
ATCGGGTCCGCCGGCATTTCCTCTTTTTTCAATGGTGATCGCAAAGGCATCGGCCTTTTGTGCGTCGTTCACTTTTACCATTACTTTTTCCTGGCCACCGTCAAAAAGGCCAAGACTTGTTGGTTGCAATTTGCCTGCGCTGTCAATGATTGACCAAAGTTGATATTGCTTTTCTGAGGCTATCTGGGGCATATTCCTTACAAGAAGATAAACACTTGCTGAGGTAGTATCCCAATATACACTTGCTGATGGTGCGCTTTCTTTTAAAGCAGCCAGGTTAATAACGGTTGTGTTTGGATTTTGAATAACCGCCTGTTCTTCCTTCATCTTATTGATCACCGTATCCATCCTGTTCAGCCTTGCATTCATTTCATCGTTTGATTTTTGCAGCTCTTTGTTTTTGTTATAATAATCGAAAGCAAAATAGCCCGCAGCCAACATAAGAATAACGGATGCAGCCGCTACCCAGCGCATGCCGGATGATCTTCTGGTTGTTGTGGGTTCCATGGTTATTATTTTTGAGGTGTTTGATGACCACGGCTGTTGAATTGCAGACCAGATCTTTTCCTTACTGTCAACAGGTGGCGCCTCCGCATGCTCCATGGCTTGGTTCTCAAGCAGCTGCTCAAATTTTATTCTGGCATCAAGTAGTTCAGGATATCTCGCACAATGTTGTTCAAACTCCATACGTTCTTGTTCTGAAGCCAGTCCAAGAACGTAGCTTTCGATTATTCCGCTTGCTATGTATTCTTTAATGTTCACTTTACTGTATCAGAGTTCTTAATTGTATCAGGGCACTTCTTATCCTGGTTTTTACGGTACCTAATGGCATATTCATCGCCCTGGCTATTTCCTCGTGTGTAAATCCCTGGAAATAAGACAAGTCTATCAAAACGCGTTGTTCTTCTTTAAGCCTGCTCACAACTTTCCTCAATCCCACGTCATTAATAGCCGGATTGATGGCTGAGCCGCCGCTTATATCTACGTTTTCTGATATAGGCTGGTTTTTTAAGCCCTCCTTAAAAGCCTTTGACCGTAGTTTGTCTATGGCTGCGTTCCGGGCAATATTCAGCATCCAGGTAAATAGTCTGCCTTTTGTTGGATCATAGGAATCAATTTTCTTCCAGATGTTCACAAAGACATCCTGCAGGATATCGCGGGCTGTTTCATCGTCAGTGATGATCGAATGGATCACCCCATACAGCGCACCGGAATAATTATCATACAGGTAACTAAATGCTTTTTCACTTCTTTCTTTAAGCAGTTTCACCAGGTCACTCTCATTATATGTAGGGGGCTGATTCAATAAATGATATTGATTAATAGATCGGAAGCAACAATAACCTATCCGGCAAGAGCCTGGTATGCGGATGCGTCCAGCAATGCGTCCACATCAGCCGGATTATCTACAGTCATTTTTATCATCCATCCCTTGCCATAGGGATCGGTATTTACAAGTTCAGGAGCACCTCCCAGGTCCGGGTTCAATTGAGTTATTTTACCGTTGATCGGTAAAAAAAGATCCGACACGGTCTTAACTGCCTCAACCGTCCCGAATACTTCGCCGGCATTGAGAGTTTTGCCAATAGTTTCGACTTCAACATAGACAATATCACCCAGTTCGCGCTGGGCAAAATCGGTAATTCCAATAGTCGCTTCTTTGCCCTCCAGCCTGATCCATTCATGGTCTTTCGTGTAACGCAGATTCTCAGGAAAATTCATACTGAACGATTTATACGCAAATATGAGTAAAAGGGTTTTGACAAAAAAAAAAACCTCACCCGCCCCCTCTCCACAAGTGGAGAGGGCAGGGGTGAGGTGCAGTTTACCGGAATTAATACGCCGTTCGTGCTCTCTTTTGTGCCATTGGTCGGCAATCGCTTTACAATACTATGACACAGGCCTATCTTTGGCTCACCTTATTAAATAAAAGAGGAAAGACTATGAGAAAATTGCTTATGTTATTGTCGATCGCAGGTTTATCTACATCTGTGATGCAGGCCCAGAAAATTTCAGGTACAGTTGCCGATGACCAGGGCAAAGGTTTGGAAAAGACAACTGTAACTTTATTGAAAGCCAAAGATTCTTCCGCATTCAAATTTGGAGCAACTGACAAGTCAGGCTCCTATTCGTTCATCACTAACACGGCAGGCAGTTATATAGTGAAAGTAACTCACATTGGTTACGTGCCGGTATTTTCGAAGCGCTTTGATGTAGTTGAAGGAGCAGATGTTAGTGTTCCGGCATTAACCCTCGTCAAAGCATCACAAACATTATCCGGGGTTAGCGTGAGCTCGCAAAAACCCATGGTTGAAATGAAGGCCGACAAAATGATCCTTAATGTAGAAGGAACGATCAATGCAGTAGGCTCGGATGCACTTGAGCTTTTACGTAAGTCACCCGGCGTATTGCTGGATAAAGATGATAATATCAGTCTCGCCGGCAAAAATGGCGTACAGGTGTATATAGATGGCAAGCCGTCACCTTTGACAGGAGCTGATTTGGCGGCCTATCTGAAATCAATGCAATCTGCGCAGATCGAAGCAATAGAGATCATCACTAATCCATCGGCTAAGTATGATGCAGCAGGCAATGCGGGTATCATTAATATCCGGTTGAAGAAAAACAAAGCATTTGGAACAAACGGTTCTATGAATGCAGGATATAATATTGGTATTTATCCGAAATACAATGCCGGGCTGGCATTAAATCATCGCAACAATAAAATCAACGTTTTTGGAAATTACAACTATAATAATTCCAAAAATAACTTTCGGATGAATATGCATCGTGAGCGGCTGGATACCATTTTCGACCAAAAGAATAACATTATTTCAAAAAGTCAAAGCCATGGCTTTAAAGCAGGTCTGGATTATTTTGTAAACAAAAAAAGCACTTTGGGCGTTCTGATCAATGGCAATGTGAATAATAATAATACTGTCACCGATAGCCGCACCGAAATTATTTATAAACCAACCGGGATAGTTGACCGGGTTCTGCATGCCAACAATGTTAGTAGTGGAGACAGGGACAATGTGAACTTCAATGTTAACTATAAGTATGCAGATACCTCCGGCCATGAATTTAACCTGGATGCTGACTACGGGTTGTTTCGGATCAACACAAATCAATTTCAACCTAATAAATACTATGATCCCAGTGAGACCCATGTAATCGGGCAGGCGATATACAGGTTTGTTTCACCTACCGATATTGACATATATACATTGAAAGGGGACTATGAGCAGAATTTCAAGAAAGGAAGGCTCGGCCTGGGATTTAAGACCTCGTTGACAAATACCGGAAATACTTTTAACCGTTATAACGTGACCCAGGAGGTCCCGGAAATAAAAGTACTGGACCTGGAACGGAGCAACCAGTTTGACTATCATGAAAACATCAATGCCGGGTATGTTAACTACAATAAGCAATTTAAAGGCGTAATGGTGCAGGCAGGTCTGAGAGTCGAGAATACTGTTTCTACAGGAGACTCTTATCCATTAAATAGTGATGGCTCAGTGAATACAACCATCAAACAATCATTCAAGAGAAATTACACTGATTTTTTCCCGAGTGCAGCGATATCATTCAATAAGAACCCGATGAACTCATGGGGTTTATCCTACAGCCGCCGCATTGACCGGCCGGCTTACCAGGATCTGAATCCCTTTGAATTCAAGCTGGATGAATACACTTACATGAAAGGAAATACAGAACTTAAGCCGCAATACAGCCAGATTATTTCCTTATCCAACACGTTTAAATACAAGCTGACGACGAAATTAAGTTTTAGTCATGTTGACGATGTATTTGCCCAATTGATAGATGTAGATACCACCGAAAAGTCAAAAGCATTCATGATGAAGAAAAACCTGGCAACGCAGGATGCATTCAACTTAACAGTCAGCTATATGTATATGAAAAAGGCTTATACAGCATTTATCAATACCAGTGGAACTTATTCGCATTACAAAGCTGATTTTGGCGGTGGTTCCCGTATAGTCGATATCGATGCATGGACTTTTAGCGTCTTTATGCAAAATAGCTTAAAGCTCGGCAAGAAAGGATGGACAGCTGAGGTGAGTGGTTTTTATAACTCTCCTTCCCTCTGGGGAGGCACTTTTAAAAGCAAATCTATCTGGAGTATCGATGGCGGCGTGCAAAAAACTGTGTTCAAAGGAAAAGGAAATCTGAAAGTATCCGTGACAGATATATTCGAATCATTGAAATGGCAGGGGACCAGTGATTTTGCAGATCAGAAATTGACAGTACAGGGAAGACCGGAAGCTACTCAATTGCGGACAAGTTTAACCTGGAGATTTGGAAGCAACACGGTAAAAGCGGCTCGCCAGCGCAAAGCCGGACTTGACGATGAAAGCAGCCGGACGCAAAGTAGTGGTGGAATTGGCGGACAATAATTAAAAGTTTTGACTATAGATAGTAAGGGCATCCGCCGCGGCGGATGCCCTTTTTTTATATGAATTAGTCAACACTTCACCTTACGGACAATGTCAGATAAGTTTCGCCTTAAGCCCCAATTTACAAGCTCCAATAAATTCGAAAAAAAAAATCCGAAATTCGAAAAAACCGACACCGATGGAAGATTTTTTCGGATTTCAAGCTTGGGATTTCGGATTTATATCGAATATATGCTTCCCCTATAAAACTCAATTGCATCTTGACAGATCAAATCCAGACTATTACACCTTATACTTAATGCTTTTTTCGCTTCACCAACTTCGCCTTTATAATTCTTACATCCTGCAAAGGACGGTCGTTAAGCGGATTCGCCCGATCCGGGCTTTTAAATGTTTCCACTACCGCAATTTGATCAACTACATCCAACCCTTTCACTACTTCACCAAATACGGTATAATTCTGATCGAGATGCGGCGCACCGCCGATCGTTGTATAAACTTCCCGTTGCTCCACCGGGATCTTCCTTCCCTGCAACCTGAATTTCTCTACCGAATCTAATCCCGCGTGAGTGAACACTTTTCCCTGCACAATATAAAACTGGCTGCCGCTACTCGCCTTTTCCGGGTTATTATCCCTTGCGGCAGCGATCACTCCTTTTCTATGAAATAGTGTGGCTCTGATTTCAGCAGGAACCTGGTAGGCAGGTCCGCCATTTCCCAGGGGTTTGCCAGCCTCGGCATGTTTGCTGTCGGGGTCACCACTCTGTATCATGAAATTTTTGATCACCCGGTGAAATAATACACTGTCATAAAATCCAACCTTGACCAGTTTTAGAAAATTATCACGATGCAAAGGAGTGGAATCGGAAAGGCGAATGGTTATATCGCCATAGGTTGTCTGAATCAGTACATCTTTTTTCCTGTCTTTTTTTTTAAGGGTAGAATCTTTTTGGGCCGTGCTGATGAATGCCAATAAAATTCCAACGGAAAGAAATATGAGTTTTTTCATGATAGACTTTTAATCAATGAACCTGTCTCCTGAAGACCCAAATGTTCGGGTCGGGACGGTCCACAGGACTCCTTTGGAGCAGACAGATCAACGTTCAGAGCTTATGATTTTCGAAATAAAGCAGTATATGATCTTTCAAAAAATTCTCCTGTGTAATAGTATCCATTTCAGGCATGGTCTTTAGCTGTTTGAAGTGTGGCCATCCTTCTGCATCCACTCCTTCTATTTCATAATAACCGCTTTGAGCGAGCAAACTGCAAACGGCCACATGCATCAGGTCCTGTTTTTGTTCTTTGGTAAATTTTTCTTTTATCTGCCCGAACTCCTGTATGCCTATAAGAAACAGGATTGTTTCCAGGTCAGGTTTCTTATTAAATCGTTCGACCAGCTTAGCTTCCAGGTTCCACCAGCGGGTTTGAAGATCATCTTTGACTTGCATGGCGGCAAAGATAAGGAGCGTTAATTTTGAAAAAACCCAATTTAATGACAATTTCAAAAGGGAGTTACAGTATTACAACAGATAAAAATCTAATGGATATTGATTTTATTCATAGGTTCCTGGCAACATCATATTGGGCGGAAGGAATAACGAAAGAAATAATCTCAAAATGTGTCAGAGGATCTTTGTGCTTTGGTGTTTTTGAAAACCAAAA